>JAMPGN010000048.1 GCA_023663915.1 Eubacterium sp.
GACGGCCCTCATCGTCCTGATGGCTCAGATTGGCTCCTTTGTCCCGGCGAAAAAGGCGAATGTAGGCATTGTAGACCGCATTTTTACGCGCGTAGGCGCTTCCGACGACCTTTCTAGCGGGCAGTCCACGTTTATGGTAGAGATGAACGAGGTAGCAAATATCCTGCGAAACGCGACCGCAAACAGCCTTCTCGTATTGGACGAGATCGGCAGGGGAACATCCACGTTTGACGGGCTGAGTATCGCATGGGCGGTGATTGAGCACATTAGCAACCGTAAACTCTTGGGCGCAAAGACTCTGTTTGCCACGCACTATCATGAACTTACGGAACTAGAAGACAAGATGGACAATGTAAACAACTACTGCATTGCCGTCAAGGAAAAAGGTGACGATATCGTTTTTCTGCGCAAGATCATTAAAGGTGGGGCGGATAAAAGTTATGGCATCCAAGTTGCGAAACTCGCCGGTGTGCCAGATATGGTCATTGACCGTGCTAAGGAGATCGTACAGCAGCTCAGTGACAATGATATCATTGAGAAAGTCCAGAATATTGAGATCAATATCAAAAGCGAAAAGCGCAAACCGGTGAAATATGACGAAGTGGATATGGAGCAGATGTCTCTCTTTGCCACGATCAAAGACGAAGATATCATTAAGGAACTCATGGAGATCGATGTTGGGCATCTGACCCCGATCGACGCACTCAATACATTGTACCGGCTGCAGAATAAGTGGAAGAACCGCTGGTAGAAGGATGAAAAGACATATGGCTGTTATAAATATATTAGATCATCAGACAATCGATAAAATTGCCGCGGGCGAAGTGGTGGAACGTCCGTCAAGCGTGGTCAAAGAGCTGGTGGAGAACGCCATCGATGCAGGTGCGAACGCCATCACGGTAGAACTCAAAGACGGCGGGACGACGTTGATTCGCGTGACCGATAATGGGAGCGGCATCGAGAAGTCGCAGGTCAAAAATGCGTTCCTGCGCCATGCAACCAGTAAGATTACCTCGGCAGAAGACCTGACTGACTTAGTCAGTCTAGGTTTTCGAGGGGAGGCGCTTGCCAGTATTGCCGCCGTTTCCATGGTGGAGCTGATTTCCAAAACTGCACAGGACCTCACGGGGATACGCTACGTCGTCGAGGGCGGCGTTGAGAAGGAGAACGAGGAGATCGGTGCACCTGACGGGACGACCGTTCTTGTGCGGAATCTTTTCTACAATACGCCGCCACGCAGGAAATTCCTTAAGCAGCCGCAGACAGAAGGCTCTTATGTGGCGGACCTAATGGAACACTTAGCGCTCTCGAATCCCCGTATTTCTTTTAAATTTATCCTAAATGGGCAGACGAGATTCTACACCACCGGAAATAACGATTTGCAGGAGATTATTTACCGTATTTACGGCAAGGAAATCGCGAGGGAGCTGATACCCTTTGCCTTTGACGGGGACGGCGTTTCCATCAGCGGGCTTCTTGGGAAACCGTTGATTAACCGTGCGAACCGCAATTATGAGATCTTCTTCGTCAATGGCAGATATATCAAAAGCACGCTGATCAGCAAGGCGATCGAGGAGGGCTACCGTGAATATCTGATGCAGCATAAGTTTCCTTTCTGTGTGCTTCACTTTCAGATTGACACCAGAAGAATCGACGTGAATGTCCATCCGACCAAGATGGAAATACGGATCGCCGACGAACCGCTATTCTACGAGACCGTGAAAGACGCGATTCATAATGCCCTGCACAGCACCGAGATGATTCCGGAAGTATCGCTCACAGAAAAATCCGGTGTTAAGAACCAGAAAGCGCCCGTAAAACAGTCTATCCCCGAACCGTTTGAGAGCAGACGGATTGCGGCGGCTGAGGAGTCTGGCAGATACCAGACGACCGTATCCGCCGGGGTATCTTTTGCTGACCGTGTGCGTGAGAAGGCGGTCTATGGCGCATCAAACCGCGATAGGCTTCCCTCTTTAACAGAGCAGACAACAGGTTCACATATACAGCGGTTCATACAGAATCCGACACAGAGGGTTGCATCGGAGATTGCACCGGACTCCTCACAAGATCCGGCACGGCTTGACGAACAGAACTTTACACCAAAACCGATACAGCCTCTTGCACAGGACTTTGCAGCACAGAACCTTACGCAGAACCCGACACAGATGGAGTTATTTGACGACAAGATTCTGTCACAACAGGCACGTGCATGCTACGAGATTATCGGACAGCTCTTTGACACCTACTGGCTTGTCTCTTACGAAAACAAGCTCCTCATCATCGACCAGCATGCGGCGCATGAGAAAGTCAAATACGAACGTTTTATGAAACGTTTCCGCGAACAGTCAATCGTATCACAGACGATCAACCCGCCCATGATCGTAACGCTGAGCGGCAGGGAGAAAGAATGCTATCGAAAGCACCGTGATGATTTTAGCGCACTGGGATTTACGATCGAGGAATTTGGCGGCAGCGACTATGCGATCCGTGGCGTTCCGCTTGATCTGTACGGCTATGAAGAGAAAGAATTTTTCCATGAAATATTGGATGAATTGTCGGCGGAGACCGTGTCTGGCACACCCGAAGCCGTCCGTATCCGTATTGCGACCATGGCTTGTAAAGCTGCAGTCAAAGGGAATAGCAAGCTGAATGTAAAAGAGGCGGAAGAGCTGATCGACGAGCTTTTGACGCTGGATAATCCGTACCATTGCCCGCACGGACGACCGACCATCATCTCCATGTCCAAATATGAACTGGAAAAAAAATTTAAGAGGATCGTGACATGATGAAGCAGACAAACAAACCGCCGCTTATCATTCTGACTGGTCCGACCGCCGTAGGAAAGTCGGAGCTTTCGATTGCGCTTGCAGGGCAGGTTGGCGGCGAGATCATTTCCGCCGATTCCATGCAGGTATATCGTCATATGGATATCGGTTCCGCTAAGATCACGCCGGAGCAGATGGGCGGCATTGCGCATCACTTGATCGATGTGCTTGAGCCGACGGAAGAGTTCCATGTCGTCACTTTTCAGAAGATGGCAGAAGACGCGATAGCCGGCATCTATGAGAGAGGGCATATTCCCATCATCGTGGGTGGTACTGGCTTCTATATTCAGGCGGTGTTATACGATATTGATTTTACAGAAAATGACGAGGATACCCATCTGCGGGAACAGTTGGAACAGATAGCCGCGTCGCAGGGCAGTGAAGCTCTATATGAGCAACTACGGAACATCGACCCGGAATCCTGCGAAACCATTCATGCAAATAATGTGAAGCGCATTATTCGCGCGATCGAGTTCTACCAGAAAACCGGAATGAAAATATCCGAGCACAACAAGGCGCAGCGCCAAAATATAGCTCCCTACAATTTTGCCTATTTCGTATTAAATGACGACCGTGATAAGCTGTATCAAAAGATCGAGGCGCGTGTGGATCAGATGCTGGAACAAGGTCTGGTGGACGAGGTCGCCGGTCTTGCCAGGCGCGGCTGTACGAGGGACATGGTGTCGATGCAAGGACTAGGATACAAAGAGATACTGGATTATCTGGACGGACACATTACTTTGGAAGATGCCGTGTATCTGATCAAACGGGACACGAGGCATTTTGCCAAAAGGCAGCTTACATGGTTTCGGCGTGAAAAAGACGTGATCCGGGTGAATAAACCGGACTTTGATTATGACGACAACCGGATGATTTCTCATATGCTGGATATTTTAAAAAATAAGGGTATTATTTCGGATACAGTAATTGTATAGAGTGATTTCTTTATACACGGGTATATAATAAAATTCAAAAATAAACTAATAAGCGAACACAAAGCGAGAAAAAGAAAATGATTGAATTAAGCAAACAATATGCACAATTTGGCATCTCCGATTCCGTCTATACCTTCGGAGAAGAAATATTGCACTCACTCCAAGACCGATTTCGCCAAATTGACGAAACAGCCGAGTACAACCAGCTAAAAGTTATCCGTGCCATGCAGGAGTGCAGCGTCAGCGAGGCATGTCTGCTCGGTACAACAGGTTACGGCTACAACGATTTAGGGCGCGACACTTTAGAAAAGGTGTATGCATCCTTTTTTCACACGGAGGACGCGCTGGTGCGCCCGCAGATCACGTGCGGCACTCACGCACTTGCACTTGCGCTGATGAGCAATCTGCGCCCCGGAGACGAACTCTTATCCCCGGTCGGGAAACCCTATGACACGCTGGAGGAAGTCATCGGGATCAGACCTTCCAAAGGTTCTTTAAAAGAGTATGGCATTTCCTATAGGCAGATAGACCTTCTTGCAGACGGCTCTTTTGACTATGAGGGGATACGCGCCGCCATAGGCGAAAAGACCAGACTCGTCACGATACAGCGTTCCAAGGGCTACCAGACAAGGCCAACGCTGTCCGTGTCGCGCATAGGCGAACTGATTCATTTTATCAAAAACATCCGACCAGATATCATCTGTATGGTTGACAACTGTTATGGTGAATTTGTGGAGACGATCGAGCCAACCGATGTGGGGGCGGATATGGTCGTCGGTTCACTCATCAAGAATCCGGGCGGCGGACTGGCACCGATCGGAGGCTATATTGCGGGCAGAAAGGAATGCGTGGAGAATGCAGCATACCGTCTGACTTCGCCGGGGCTTGGCAAAGAAGTCGGGGCGTCTTTGGGAATCCTTTCCTCTTTCTATGAAGGGCTGTTCCTTGCGCCGACTGTCACGGCAAGCGCACTGAAAGGCGCTATTTTTGCGGCAAACATCTACGAAAAGATTGGATTTCCCGTCGTGCCGAATGCTACGGAGAGCAGACACGACATCATACAGGCGGTTACATTCGGTTCGCCGGAAGGAGTGATCGCATTCTGTCAAGGGATTCAGGCGGCGGCTTCCGTGGACAGTTTCGTCACGCCGGAGCCATGGGATATGCCCGGCTATGACTCCAAGGTCATCATGGCGGCTGGCGCGTTTGTGTCCGGCTCTTCCATAGAACTGAGTGCCGACGGACCGATCGCTCCGCCTTACGCCGTGTATTTCCAGGGCGGGCTGACTTTCCCCCACGCCAAGCTGGGAATCCTCAAGACATTGCAGAATTTAATCGATAAAAAAATCATTACCGAAGACTTTTGCAGGGTATAACGTAATGCGTTTTTTGAAAGTTTTATTAAATTTTGCCAAATTTTGTATACATCAAAAAATGGTTGTGATAAAATGAGCGTTGGGAAAGGAGATTCTCATTCGTATGCAGAAGAATAATTGGGCATGTTTCCTGCTGATTCTGGCAGGTATCGTTATCGGCGGTTTCATCGGAAGCCTTTTTCCGAATACATGGTTGAATTATGGACAGTCCTTCGGCTTGTCATCGCCGCTTATATTGGATTTAGGGATCTTAAGCATTACGTTTGGACTTTCTATCAAGATTACGATCGCTAGTATTTTAGGTATCGCGGCGGCGATTGTTATCTATCGTTTTATTTAGAATGATCTTTGCCCGTCGTTTAAGGAGAGAGAAGCTGTCGGGAAAGAGATTGAATGAAATTAGACAAGTATGAGAACAATGAATATTACAGGATGCAGAATCTTCCATATGAGAAATTTATTTCCTATGGAAGCCGCGCGCTTACCGATTCGGAGCTTTTGGCGATCCTTCTGCGAACGGGCACGCGGGGCAGGAATGCGAGGGAACTCGGTGAGGCAGTGCTGACCGAGACGGCGCGTTATGGTAATGGACTGCTAGGGCTTTACCATATTCCGCTGCAGGAATTGCAGAAGATTGATGGCATCGGCAGAGTCAAAGCGATTCAGCTAAAGACCATTGCGGAACTCAGCACCAGGATGGCGCAGGCACGGGCGAGGGGGAAATTGTCATTTCACAATCCGGAGTCTGTCGCGGATTATTATATGGAACGGTTCCGGCATGAGCATGTAGAGTATATTATGCTCCTGCTTCTTGACTCCGGACTGCATCTGATTGAGGAGAGCATTCTCTCCAAAGGGACGGTCAATGCTTCGCTGGTATCGCCCAGAGAGGTGTTTATACAGGCTTTGCAGGCACAGGCGGCGGGCATCATGCTGCTGCATAACCATCCTGGCGGCGATCCGGTTCCCAGCGAGAATGATATCTGTGTCACGGAACGCATTGAACAGACCGGAATGCTCACGGATATACCGCTTTACGATCATATCATTTTAGGGGATAATAAATATTTCAGCTTTAAGGAAAGCAAATTGATGGCGCAGAAGCCATATTCTAAGAGTGTACTATAGGAAAGAGAGGGGTAACTGCCTTGGCTTACAATGCATTTGGAATTGATTTAGGTACGAGTAATATCAAGATATATAACCGTTCGGATGACAATGTCTTCGTGGAAAAAAACATGATTGCCATCGAGAACAAGAAGAATTTGTTTGCATATGGGGATTCGGCTTTTGAGATGTATGAGAAGGCTCCCAGCAATATCAACATTACGTATCCACTCAGCAACGGGGTGATCGCCGATATCCAGAATATGGAGATGTTAGTCAAATACTTTATGGGCGACCTTATGAAAAACAATATCAAACCGGCGGATTACTATATTGCCGTACCCTGGGATGTGACCGAGGTCGAGAAGCGGGCTTTTAAAGATCTAATCAAAGAGTCCAACGTCAAGGCGAAGAAGGTCATGGTGGTAGATAAGGCGGTTGCCGACGGTCTTGGACTCGGAATCGATGTCAAAAATTCGCAGGGCGTTCTGGTCGTCAATGTGGGATTCGATACTACGGAGATTTCCATCTTATCCCTCGGCGGTATCGTCTTGAGCAAGCTGATCAAAGTTGGCGGACGCAAGTTCGATGAGGCGATCAAAGCGGCGGTCCGGCGGGAATACAGTCTGATCATCGGCGGCAAGACTGCAGAGGTGGTGAAGACTTCCTTATTGGACCTGGAAGAGCAGCGTACCGGCGCACTTGTTTATGGAAGAGATATTGTCACGGGTCTTCCGGTGGAGCGCGAAGTTACAACTACACTTGTAGATGAATGCCTGACTGAACATTTTAATACGATCATAGATAATATCAAGGTGATCCTTGAGCGCACGCCGCCGGAACTTGCCGCAGACATCTACCGCCACGGCATCTATCTGACAGGCGGCGCGTCCCAGGTAAGTCATCTTGCACAGCTGATGAGCAAGGGCACGGGGCTGAAAGTCAATGTTTCCGAGAATCCTATGACCAGTGTTGCGCTGGGGCTTGCTAAGATCATCAATGATGATAATTATAAAACGGTAGCATATGCAATAGAAGGAATGAGTAGATGAGTCCAATCGTAAAGAGAAAAGGAGAAAAATTTACGTTACCAAGTAAATATCTCCTTTTTATTTTAACAATCCTATGTACCGGCATGGTGCTGCTTACTTTCAATACAACCGTGTTCAGCGGGCCATTGAGCGCAGTGGCAGGATACACGGTAGTGCCTTTTGAGGAAGGAATCAGCGTGGTCGGAAGCTGGCTCGCCGGACGTTCCGAGGAACTGGTGCAGATCCGGGATCTGCTTGCCGAGAATGAGCGTTTAAGAGAGCAGGTGGATGATCTGACGATCGAGAACACGAGGTTGCAGCAGGATCGTTATGAGCTGACGAATTTAAGGGAACTGTATAATCTGGATGCCCAGTATGATGAGTATGAGAAGACCGGCGCACGTATCATCGCGAGGGATTCCGGCAACTGGTTTTATTCTTTTGTGATTAATAAGGGCGCAGCGGATGGCATTGCCGTTGATATGAACGTCATGGCAGGGAGCGGTCTGGTGGGCAGGGTGGTCGATGTGGGACCGAACTGGGCGAAAGTAAAAGCGATCATCGCGGATGATTCCAACGTCAGCGCAATGGTGTTATCCAGTTCTGACAATATGATTGTCTCCGGAAATCTGAAACTCTATGCTTCGGGAGTCATTGAGTTTGAACAGTTGGTTGACAGTGAGAATGTGGTTGTGGAAGGCGATAAGATTGTCACTTCCAATATCAGCGATAAATACCTTCCGGGTATTCTGGTCGGCTATATCAGCACAATCAACCAGGATGCCAACAATCTGACGAAATCGGGTTACATCACGCCGGCGGTTGATTTTGAGCACTTGGAAGAAGTGCTTGTCATCATGCAGCTCAAGCAGTCGGTCGAGGAATAGGAGTATTTATGAAACGTGTTATCATCACAACCGTTTTGATTTTCATATGTTTCCTGCTGCAATGCACCGTGTTCCACACGCTGGCGTTCGGCGGTATCGTGCCGAATCTTCTGATCGTGCTGACGGCTTCTTTCGGATTTATGCGAGGAGAGAAGACGGGTCTTCTGATCGGTTTTTTCTGCGGTCTTCTGGCGGATATCTTTTTCGGCAATTCGATAGGATTCTATTCGCTTTTGTACATGTATATAGGCTATATGAACGGTAAATTCTGTACGAGCTTTTATCCGCAGGACATTAAACTGCCCATAGCGCTTATCCTGGCGAGCGACAGTTTCTATGGAATCATCTGTTATGTGATTCTTTTCCTTCTGCGGAGCAGATTTGATTTCGGTTATTATTTCATGCATATCATTCTGCCGGAGATCGTATATACGATCGTTGTTACCATATTTTTATATCCGCTCATTCTATGGATTAACACCGTACTTGAGCATGACGAGCTAAGGAGTGGCAAAAAGTTTGTTTGATCATATACTGGAACAATTTAAGGAAAACTTCATGAATATGATCACATCCCGCCTGCTTGTGCTTGTGTTTGTCATGTTTGGCATAGGCGGCTTTCTGATCTACCGGCTTTTTGAGTTACAGATCGTAAACGGAGAAGAGTACTATAACAATTTTGAACTGAGTATTACGAGGGAGCGCACGATCGTGCCGACAAGGGGGAATATTCTCGACCGCAACGGCAATCTCCTTGCATTTAACGAATTGGCGTACTCCGTTACCATCGAGGACGTGTACGAGTCCGGCAGGAAAAAGAATGCCGAACTGAATACGACGATCTACAAGCTCATCAAAATGATCGAGGAGAGCGGCGACCAGATCATCAATGATTTCCATATCGTACTGGACAATAACGGCAATTATCAGTTCAATGTGGAAGGAACACAGCTTTTACGTTTTCTGGCGGATATCTACGGCTATCCGACGATCGACGAGTTGAAGGAAAAGGAGCGGACGGCGACTGCCGACGAAGTCATTGAATATCTGTGCGGCACATCCGCTTCATCCCATTACGGGATCGGAGATTACATGGACGAGGATGACTCTTCCAGCTTCGTGCCGGGTTACGGCTACACGAAAGAAGAAGTCCTCAAGATTATCACGATCCGTTATGCCATGAGTGCAAACAATTATCAGAAGTATATTGCGACCACGGTGGCGAACAATGTTTCCGAGAAGACCGTTGCCGTGGTGATGGAAAATTCGGATGTCCTCGACGGCGTTTCCATTGCAGAAGGCACGATCCGTAAGTACAATGACAGTATTTATTTCTCACAGATCGTCGGGTATACGGGCAAGGTTGATCAGGAAGAACTCAAAGCGCTGCAGGAAGAAAACGAGTCTTATGACTTAAACGACACCGTCGGAAAATCCGGTATTGAAGCGTCCATGGAGACGGAACTTCAAGGACTGAAGGGTTCGGAGACGGTCTATGTGGACAACCTTGGCAAAGTCATTAAGACGAGTGACCGCATAGAATCCACTGCCGGAAACGATGTTTATCTGACGATCGATTCCGACCTGCAGAGAGTCGGATACCATATTCTGGAATCGAAACTTGCGGCGATACTTTTAGACAAGATCGCGAATATCAAGGAATACCGTGCGCCGGAAGGGGGCAGCGGCGGCAAGATTCCGATACCGATCTACGATGTCTATTTTACATGCATCAACAATAATATTATCGATACGGCGCATTTTGAGTCGGCACACGCCGGGGAGACCGAACGGGCGGTTCGTGATCTCTATTTCGATAAAAAATCAAGGGTATATGCGACGCTTAAGGACGAGCTGGAAGAGACATGCACGGTCTACCAGGATCTGACCGAAGAGTACCAGAACTATGAGAGCTACATTGTCACCATGTTGAATAATCAGAACATCATCATGTCAGAGGCGGTGGATAAGGAAGACGAAACATATATTGCCTGGGCGAAGGATGAGGTCATCAGCCTCAATGAATATTTGAATTATGCAATCGCAAAGAACTGGATTAATGTGTCGAAGCTGGATATCGATTCGCGCTATTCGGACTCTGTGGAAATCTACCGCAAGATCATGAAATACATTTTCGAGCAGTTGGATACAGACACCGGTTTTGACAAGAGATTGTACCGCTATATGATTAACAACGACGAACTGACGGGACGGCAGATCTGCCAGATTCTTTTGGAACAGAATATCGTGGATATTCCGGAAGACGAGCTGAGGCAGTTTGAGGCAGGCAAGGAGACGGCATATGTTTTTATGCTGAACCGAATTGAAAATCTGGACATCACTCCGGCGCAGCTTGCGCTCGATCCTTATTCGGGTTCTATGGTTGTCACCGATGTGCAGACGGGAGATGTGCTGGCATTGGTTTCCTATCCGAGTTATGATAATAATAAGATGGCAAATGGTGTGAATGCCAGTTATTTTGCAAGCCTAAACAATGACTTGTCCCGTCCGTTGCTCAACTATGCGACCCAGCAGAGGACTGCGCCCGGTTCTACCTTTAAGATTGTATCATCTACCGCCGGATTGACTGAGGGGGTCATTACCACGACAGATACGATCACCTGTACGGGTGTTTTTGAAAAGATCACGCCTTCCCCAAGATGCCATATTTATCCTGGGGCGCATGGCTCCTTGAATGTGAGCGGCGGCTTGCAGCATTCCTGCAACTGGTTTTTCTTTGAGGTGGGATATCGCCTGGGAATCGTGGGGGATACGTACAACAGCGATGTCGGACTGAACAAGCTGGCGAAGGCTGCGGATATGTATGGTCTGTCCGAGACTTCTGGCGTTGAGATCGAAGAGTACGCGCCGGAAATCTCCGATACGGACGCCGTCCGTTCCGCCATCGGGCATGGCAATAACAACTATACGACGGTGGGGCTTGCGCGATATGTTACAACTATCGCCAATAGCGGAACATGTTATAATTTAACATTAGTAGACAAAATCGAAGACCACAATCATACATTGATTGAAGACAATCACGCCAAGGTACGTAATACGATCGACATGGCCTCCGAATATTGGAGTGCCATTCATACCGGTATGCGTAAGGTAGTCGAAGGCAAGCGGTATTTCGCGGATCTGGACGTGGATGTCGCAGGCAAGACCGGAACGGCGCAGGAAAACGACAAACGCCCGAATCATGCGCTCTTTATCAGCTATGCGCCTTACGAAGAACCGGAGATATCCGTTACGGTCCGTGTGGCGTTTGGATATACGTCTGATTACAGCGCACAGATTGCCAAGGAAGTGTATGAGTATTATTATGGACTTAAGGAAGAAGAAGATATCCTTACCGGAACCGCAGGCGAATTACAGGGCGGTACAATCAACGGGGATTAAACGATAGAGTAGGAGATACATTATGAAGAATCCGGTTATTATCAAAAGTTTTCAAAGCGGGCTGTCCATTTATCTCGATGAAGAGATGCCTTTTGCACAGCTTCTTGAAGAAATTGCATTCAAATTCAAGGAATCCGCACATTTTTTCAAGGATGCGAGCATGGTGCTTTCCTTTGAGGGACGGCAGTTGTCTGATCTGGAAGAACGTGAGATCGTCAACACGATCACGGCAAACTCTTCCCTGAATGTGATGTGCATTGTCGGTAAGAATGAGGAGACAAACAAGAATTTTGTCAAGGCATTGCAAAAACTGTCAGATCACCAGCAGGCAATCGAGAATGCAGGTCAGTTTTACAAGGGCACTCTGAAAGACGGACAGGTTCTTGAGACAGAGAACAGTGTTATTGTGCTGGGGGACGTGTACCCCGGTGCAAGTATCGTATCCAATAAGGATATCGTGATACTCGGCGGTCTTTTTGGACAAGCCTATGCAGGCGGGGACGGCTCGGAAGGGCATTTTGTTGTTGCGCTTGAAATGTCACCTGAGAAACTGAAAATAGGTGATTTCAAATATAAGACATCAGAGAAACAGGGTAAATGGTCGATCAAGCCAAAGGTTCAGCCTAAGATTGCCTATGCGGTGGACGGAAGAGTCATCATGGAACCGATTACCAAAGAATTACTGAGCGACCTACCCGTGTAGCTGCTCAGTGGACGATAATGCATCATATTGAGGAGGTCAACGAAGAAATATGAGTGAAGTAATTGTCGTCACATCAGGGAAAGGCGGAGTAGGCAAGACCACTACGACCGCAAACGTTGGTACAGGTCTGGCAGCGATGGGCAAAAAGGTGATACTGATTGATACGGATATCGGACTGCGTAATCTGGATGTCGTCATGGGGCTTGAAAACCGGATCGTCTATAATCTGGTTGATGTCGTGGAAGGAAACTGCCGCATCAAGCAGGCGATCATCCGGGATAAACGCTATCCCACCTTATTTTTGCTTCCTTCCGCGCAGACGCGCGACAAGAGCGCGGTGAATCCTTCGCAGATGGTCAAAATGATCGGGCATCTCAAGGATCAGTTCGACTATATCATTCTCGACTGTCCGGCAGGCATCGAACAGGGGTTTCAGAATGCGATCGCCGCGGCGGACAGGGCGCTTGTCGTCACTACGCCGGAAGTTTCGGCTATCCGGGATGCCGACCGCATCATCGGGCTTCTGGAAGCTAATGAGATACATAAGATAGACCTTGTCATCAACCGCATCCGCTACGATATGATCAAGCGCGGGGATATGATGTCCTCGGAGGATGTGGTGGACATTCTCTCCCTGCCTCTGATCGGGCTGGTTCCCGACGATGAAAACGTGGTGATTGCCACCAACCAGGGCGAGCCGCTAGTCGGGAATAATACGCTGGCGGGCAAAGCTTACCAAAATATCTGTCACAGGGTTCTCGGCACGGAGGTGCCTTTTCTCAATCTTGAGAAGAGCGTTTCGTTCTGGACGAAAGTGTCGGGTATCTTTCATTGGAGTTAGGGGGGATGATCATGTTCAAGAATATATTAAAACGTAAGAGTTCCCGTGAAATAGCCAAAGACCGGCTGAAGATCCTCTTGATCTCCGACCGAGTCAACTGTTCGCCGGAAATGATGGAGATGATCAAGGACGATATCGCCAAGGTGATCTCCAAATACATGAAGATCGATACGCAAAGTATGGAAATACAGATCACCAAGACGGGAAATAAGGGCAGGGGGCTTAAGTATCCGACATTGTATGCCAATATACCGATCCTGGATATCAATACGACAAAATAGGAGGAGAGAACAGTAACATGCTAAGACAATACCATATCAGAGACTATGATTTTAAATTGATCGTTCTGGTGGTAGCGCTTACTGTGATCGGTATTTTCGCCATCGGAAGCGCGGAGGAATCCTTGCAGTCAAGGCAGATTGCAGGGTTTGTCCTCGGTTTCTTTCTGATGGTTGTGCTCTCCCTTTTTGACTACTCGATCATCCTGAAGTTTTATTGGATCATGTACTTATTCAATATTGTGCTTCTGGAGCTTGTCCGAAGCCAAGGCGTGAAGCGTGGCGGCGCACAGAGATGGCTGAATATTTTCGGTATACAGTTCCAGCCGTCGGAGACTGCCAAAATCATATTAATCCTGTTTTTTGCACAGCTTATATTGAAGCATAAGGATGAAATGGGCACTCTCAAAATGATCGGGCTGTGCGTGCTTCTTTTTCTGCCGCCGATCGTCCTTATTTATAAACAGCCGGACTTGTCCACCAGTATCATGGTGATCCTTCTATTCTGCGTGATCCTGTTTGTGGGCGGTATCAGTTGGAAATATATCATCATGGCGCTGGCGGTAGCGGTTCCGGCGTTCGTCATTCTGCTCACGCTGATTTTACAGCCGGATCAGACAATTATAGACTCATACCAGCAGAGACGTATCCTCGCTCATTTTTATCCGGAAGAGTATGCCACTACGGAAGCTTACCAGCAGAATAATTCCGTGATCGCCATTGGTTCCGGCATGCTGTATGGCAAGGGATATAAGAACAATGAATCCAGTTCCGTCAAAAACGGTAATTTTATTTCCGAGCCGCAGACAGACTTTATTTTCGCGGTTATCGGAGAAGAATTTGGATTTGTCGGGGGATGTACTGTAATTGTCTTATTGATTTTAATCTCATTTGAATGTATTATGGTAGCAAGGAGGGCAAAAGATATAGCCGGAACGGTCATTGCGGCGGGGGTTGCAGCATTGATCGGATTTCAAGGCATGATCAATATCTCTGTGGCTACCCGCGTAATTCCAAACACAGGTATTCCGCTGCCGTTTGTCAGCTATGGATTGACCTCACTGGTCAGTCTGTATATCGGGGTAGGTTTCGTACTCAATGTACGGTTGCAATGCAAAAAATAATATAAGAAAAGAAGGGTGTTTCTATGAACATTGCATTAATTGCGCATGATGCGAAGAAAAAACTGATGCAGAATTTCTGTATCGCTTATCGGGGAATTTTAAGCAAAAACGAATTGTTTGCAACGGGAACGACGGGAAGATTGATTGAGGAAGTGACCAATCTGACGATTCACAAGTATCTTGCAGGGCATTTGGGGGGCGCCCAGCAGATCGGCGCACAGATCGAACACAATGAGATCGATCTTGTTATATTTCTGCGTGACCCGCTGTATCCGAAATCACATGAGCCTGACGTCAATAATGTCGTGATGCTGTGCGACAGGCACAATATACCGCTCGCCACCAATCTGGCATCGGCGGAATTGTTGATTAAATCACTCGACAGAGGAGATCTTGAGTGGCGTGAAATGTACAAATAATAAGCAAAAATGCAGGGCAGCCTCCATGCTGCTCGTATTTGCCATGACGTTAACCGGATGTGGGAGCGCCGGATACGACATGGCGTACCAACTGAATAGCGATGTGAGCGGTTATCAGCTCTTAAGCACAACCAACCAGGAGACTCTTACGCCGTTTGCCGCAGACCTCTGCGTTGCGGATAAAGATGTGAATGCGGCAGGAGTCAATTTGTCCGAAGTGGGAGCCGCTGCGCTCTTTGACCTTAAGAATCTCGATACGCTCTATGCAAAGAATGTGAATGTGCAGGTTAATCCTGCCAGTCTGACCAAAGTCATGACGGCGCTTGTCGCCATGAAATATTCATCGGGAGATCAAATGCTCACGGCATCCGAAAATGTGCTGATTACGGAGCCGGGCGCACAGCTATGCGGTTTAAAACCGGGCGACCAGATGACGATGGATCAGGCGCTGCATATCCTGCTCATTTTTTCTGCAAACGATGTGGCGATTATGATTGCAGAAGGCGTATCCGGTTCTGTGGAAGAATTTGTCGCGCTCATGAACCGGGAAGCGGTTGAACTTGGAGCGACGAACTGCAATTTCACCAATCCAAACGGTCTGACCGAGGAGGGGCACTATATGACGGCGTACGACCTCTATCTGATCTTTCAGGAGGCATTGCAGTACGATCTGTTTAATCAGATCATACAGATGGCATCTTACAGTACGGTGTATACGGATCGGAACGGCGCGGAGAAGGCGTTAGAGGTCAAAAATACGAACCAATATCTCAAAGGGACATACAGCATGCCAGCCAATGTTACCGTGATCGGCGGCAAGACCGGTACAACGAATGCGGCTGGACATTGTCTGATGTTATTGTCCAAGAGCAGTGACGGAACGCCCTATATATCCATTATTATGAAAGATACTTCGGGTGAAAATCTATATACGGATATGACGGAGCTGTTAGGAATCATTAAATAAATTGTTTGGCTGTTTTTTTAGTTGTTTTTTTGACGTCTTTCCCTTATAATATGGATAGACGAAGTAATATCGCAGACTATACTAATATTTTACTTTAGGAGGGTTTCGCTATGGTTCAATTAATCGTAGGTAATAAGGGTAAAGGAAAGACAAAACATCTGTTAGATAAGGCAAATGCAGAGATCAAGGACGTACAGGGCAACGTTGTTTATCTGGATAAGAGCACGAAGCATATGTTTGAACTCAACAATAAGATCAGACTGATTGATGTTCCTGATTATCTGGTGACAAACAGTGATGAATTTACCGGATTTATATGTGGTATCATCTCCCAGGATCACGATTTGCAGCATATGTATCTGGACAGCTTTTTAAAGATCGCTTGTCTAAATGAAGATAATTATAGCGCTACGATTGATAAATTAGAAACCATCAGCACCAAATTCCATGTAGACTTTGTCATTAGTATTTCCGTTGATGAACATGCATTACCCGACAATCTGAAATCCAAGGTTATTGTTTCGTTATAAGATAATACATATAATCGATCATAGTAATTTCATAAAAACCTCGGTGCAGCCGGGGTTTTTCATTTGTTAAAGGAGAACTGTTTTGGCTGACAACAGAAATAAGGTAACGAAATACAGGCGTCCCTTAAATCTGAATATCGGCATGTTGATTTTTGCGGCTATCTTTATCTATGTCGTGATCTGTGTATTTATGTATTTTCGGACGGAGCATATTGTAGGGTACAGCGTCAGTGAAGGAGCGCTGACATCCAATAGTATCTACAAAGGGATCGCGCTGCGTACCGAGGAGATCGTGACCAGTTCCGATGCCGGGTATGTGAACTATTTTGCAAGGGAAGGTGAACGTGTTGCTGCCAGTGATCTAGTCTATGCCGTTGACGAGACAGGACGTTTGTCTGATTATGTCCGCACAAGCGAGAGCGGAGAAAACTCCCTTTCCGACGCAGATCTTTCTGAATTGAAAGCAGAGATTACTTCTTTTATCAGTCGGTTTGACCAAATGGAATTTGCGGATGTATATAATTTTAAATACAGCGTGGAAGGCACTGTCTTAAAGCTTTCCAATTATAATATTCTCGAAAATGCAAACGCATTAAACAATGCATCGGGCACATCCCTTATCAATTACCGCTATGCAGGTAAGAGCGGCATTATTATCTATTCCGTTGACGGATATGAAGAATTAAAACTGGAAGATATGACTGCGGATTACTTTGACCAGAAAAATTATGAGAAGAAATATCTTATCAATAACGAGCTGATTGCAAGCGGCGACCCTGTGTACAAGCTGTCCACCAATGAAGATTGGTCTATTGTCATTCAGGTTGATGAAGAACTTGCCGAAGAATTATTGGAGAAGGAATATGTGGAAGTCAAGTTCCTGAAGAACCAATATACATCGTGGGGAGAAGTAGATACCTATACAAACGAAGACGGAGATACTTTTGTGTCGCTCACGTTCACTAACTCGATGATTACGTTCTGTACGGACCGTTTTATTGATATCGAACTGCTTCTGGAAGATGAAAAAGGACTTAAGATCCCCAATTCCGCTATCGTACAGAAGGAATTTTTCATTGTACCGAAAGAATATGTGACAAAAGGCGGCAACAGCGGCAACGATGGCGTACTCCTGGAAACTTACGACGATGAAGGCAACGCTACAACTGAATTTGTGGAGACAACGATCTACGATGCGACGGACACAGAGTACTATCTGGATGATACCGTGCTGCGCGCTGGCAATTATATTGTCAAGCCGGAATCCACGCAGAAACATGCGATCAGCAAGACGGGATCTTTGATCGGCGTCTACAATATCAACAAAGGATATGCGGACTTTAAACAGGTCAGTATCTTATACCAGAATGACGAGTACGCTATCGTTAAATCGAATACTATGTATGGGTTGAACGTCTATGACCACATTGTGCTGGATGCCTCGACCGTGAATGACAATGAATTTATTTATGATTAAAAAAACGAGCTAACGCTCGTTTGCGAGATTCGCTTCGCGAACTCGAAATAAGCATAGGAATTTAAATACAGAGCAAAGAAATATATTGACAGGGGATGGTTAAGGATGATTCTGGACAACCTTCGTATAGTAGAAGAAAATATATGCGCGGCATGCAGCAGAAGCAATCGGGCGCGTGAGGATGTAACGCTGATTGCTGTCAGTAAGACGAAGCCTGTCGAGATGCTTTGGGAAGCATATGACTTGGGCTGCCGTGATTTCGGGGAGAACAAAGTTCAGGAATTAGTGGATAAATACGAGAAACTTCCGAAAGATATCCGCTGGCATATGATTGGGCATCTTCAGCGCAATAAGGTAAAATATATCGTCGATAAAGTCTGCTTGATTCACAGCGTTGATTCCCTGCGTCTCGCGGAGGAGATCAGCAAAGAGGCAGTCAAGAAGAACGTGACCGTCTCGATTCTGATCGAAGTCAATGTCGCTGACGAGGAGAGCAAGTTCGGAACGACATCGGCGGAGGCAGTCTCCTTGGTCGAAGCAGTTTCCAAATTGCCGAATATCGTCATCAAGGGACTTATGACGATAGCGCCATATGTTGAGAATCCGGAAGAGAACAGACTTTATTTTGCGAAATTAAGCCAATTAGCTGTTGACATAATACATAAAAACGTCGATAATGTTTTTATGGAAGAACTTTCTATGGGTATGACCGGAGACTATGAAGTCGCTGTAGAGGAAGGCGCAACGCTTGTAAGAGTCGGAACCGGTATTTTTGGAGAAAGACAATATACAACCGTTTAATATACATAAGTAGGCAGGTATTGGAACAAGTTGGAGCAACGGAGGTTTTGAAACATGGGTGTAATGGATAAGTTTATCAATGCCATGAAACTAAACGATGAAGAAGATGAATACTATGATGATTTTTATGATGATGAACCGGAACCGGTCAAGAAACCGAGCGCGGTGAGAGACGATGCTTCGATGGACGAAGACAGGGTAAAAAAATCAACTCCGAAAGTAACGCCGATGCGTCAGACGAAGAAGATGCCGGGGACAGGCATGGAAGTCTGTGTGATTAAGCCTACGACCGTGGAAGACGCGAGAGAGATCACGGAGACGCTCCTTGCCAACCGAACCGTTGTACTGAATCTTGAAGGGCTGGATGTTGATATTGCGCAGCGAATCATTGATTTTACATCAGGTTCCTGCTTCGCGATCTCTGGGAATCTGCAGAAGATTTCACATTATATCTTCATTATCACACCGGCAAGCGTTGATATTTCCGGTGATTTTCAGGAAATCTTATCCGGTTCGTTTGATGTGCCGATCAATAATGGAATCTAATTTTAATGGCAAGATGACTTCCTGACAGTATTGTCAGGAAGTTTTCTGTGTGTATGTCTTGGAGGATACGGAGGAAGCTATGGCTGAGAGAATGACGATTAATTATGAAAAGAAACCCTGCTACGACATTGTGTTTGCTAAGGATTTTTCACTCCTTTTGGATGAATTGCAGGCGTTTGATGTAGAGAATCGGAGAGTGGCAGTCATTGCCGATTCCCACACCGAAACATTATTCGGAGAAGAGGTGCGCAGTCTCTTAGATGGTCACTGCAAAAAGGTGATTCTGCATTCGTTTCCGGCTGGCGAAGCGAACAAAACACTGGATACCGTCAAAGAGATTTATCGGACGCTGATCGAAGAGCAGTTTGACCGGAAAGACCTGCTGATTGCGCTCGGCGGCGGGGTCGTCGGTGATGTCACGGGGTATGCGGCAGCTACCTATCTTCGCGGAGTAGATTTCATCCAGATTCCGACAACGTTGATCGCGCAGTCCGACAGCAGTATCGGCGGCAAGACCGGTGTGGATTTTGACGCTTACAAAAACATGGTCGGGGCATTCTATATGCCAAAACTTGTCTATATGAACATATCCACGCTCAAACAGTTGGATGACAGGCAGTTCTATGCCGGATTCGCTGAGGTCATGAAGCATGGTCTGATTAAGGATGGCACGTTCTATGAATGGCTTTTGGACAATATGTATGAGATACATGACCGCGATATGGACGTACTTACCGAAATGATCATGCGAAGCTGTACGGTCAAAAAGCTCGTTGTGGAAAAAGATCCGAAAGAACAGGGCGAACGCGCACTCTTAAACTTTGGACATACGATTGGACACGCCATCGAGAAGGCGATGAATTTCGAGATGGTGCATGGGGAGTGTATCGCCCTCGGCATGGTTGCTGCCGCTTATATTTCATGGAAGCATAACTGGCTCTCGATGGAGGAATACTATGAGGTGCGCGACATGTTCGTGCCTTTTAACCTGCCGATCAGCATCGACTGCATTGACCCTGATGAAATCCTAAGGCTTACCAAATCCGATAAGAAGATGGAGGCGGGTCAGATCAAGTTTGTATTGCTCAAGAAAGTTGGCAAAGCCGTGATCGACAGAACTGTGACCGACGAAGAGATCTTGGAAGCTATTCATGAAATCTATTTTAGTGATGAGGACGCAAAAGAATGAATGAAAAGAAAAAACTATATTTAACGGTGGATATGCTGGGGATTATCATCTTAGTTGCACTGGACCAGTATACAAAATATCTCGCGGTAATCCATTTGAAAGATAAACCGGCTTATATTATCGTCAATGGTATATTGGAGTTGAATTATCTTGAGAACAGGGGCGCCGCTTTCGGCATGCTTCAAAACCAGAAGGCATTCTTTATTTTTGTGGCAGCCGTCATCTTAAGCGTGATCGGCTATGTGCTTTTCAAGGCGCCGGATAACAAGAAATACCGGCTTCTTCATCTTTTACTTAGTTTGATTGCTGCAGGCGCGATCGGCAATATGATCGACCGGATTCGTTTTGATTACGTGGTTGATTTTATTTACTTTGTGTTAATTAATTTTCCGATTTTTAATGTCGCGGATATTTATGTGACATTTTCAACAGCTGCGCTTGTGATATTGCTTTTATTTGTCTATCAGGAAGACGATCTGAATTTTATCAGTTTTAAGCAGAAGCGTTATCGTGAGATCAAATGAAAAAATGAGCAAGCCCGTTTGCGAGATTCGCTTTGCGAACTCGAAAATTATGAAAGAAGTTAAACATGAAACAATTCACATACCAAATCGGACTGGGCGAAGACGACGAGCGTCTCGACAAATGGATCAGCGACGCGCTGCCGGACTTGTCCCGTTCTTATATCCAGAAATGCATTAAAGATCAGAATGTATTGATTAATGGAAAACCACAGAAGTCGAGTTACCGCCTCAAATTGGAAGATGAGATTGTTTTTGACATTCCAAAAGCCATAGAACCAGATATCGAAGCGGAGAATATTCCGCTTTCTATTCTGTATGAGGACGAGGATGTGCTGATTGTGGATAAACCGAAAGGAATGGTCGTGCATCCCGCACCCGGTCATTACAATGGAACTCTCGTCAATGCAGTCATGTACCACTGTCAAGACCATCTTTCCGGTATTAACGGCGTGATGCGTCCCGGCATCGTGCACCGGATTGACCGTGATACGACGGGATCTTTGATTATTTGCAAAAACGACCATTCCCATAATAGAATCGCCGCACAGCTCAAAGAGCATACGATCACCCGCAAATACCGTGCGATCGTGCATGGTGTCATAGCGCAGGATACCGGAATCGTTACGGCGGACATCGGCAGAGACCCGAAAGACCGCAAACGGATGACGGTTGTCACCACAGGAGGAAAACCTGCCGTCACACATTATACGGTACTGCAGCGGTTTCATGAGTATACCTACGTTGAATGCCAGCTAGAAACAGGGCGGACGCACCAGATACGGGTTCATATGGCAAGCATCGGACATCCACTGTTAGGAGACGAAATTTACGGCAAACGACAAAACCCCTATCACCTCGAAGGGCAGACGCTTCACGCGATGGTGATCGGTTTTATTCATCCGTCTAGGGACGAATATATGGAAGTAACCGCGCCGCTTCCGGAATATTTCGAGCGTCTTCTGCATATTTTATAGATAATCTTTTGCATAAAAATTTTCTAAAAATTTTCTAAAGAAATTCTTGATAAAATATTGTATTTTATAT
>JAMPGN010000049.1 GCA_023663915.1 Eubacterium sp.
CTTTTGACGCTGTTGCGAAGAAGTATGGCAAGATAGACATTCTGGTGAACAATGCCGGCGTGTCGGAGAGCACGCCTTTTGCGGATTATACGGAAGAGACTTTTGCCAAGGTCATGGACTTAAATGTCAAGGGCGTATACAACTGTTCCAAGGCGGCGAGTGAGCACATGATCGATGCGGGAAGCGGCGTGATCTTAAATACTTCTTCCATGGTGAGCGTGTATGGGCAGCCTGCGGGAATCGCTTATCCGACATCCAAATTTGCGGTCAATGGATTTACCTTATCCCTCGCTAGGGAGTTAGGACCGAAAGGAGTCCGTGTCAATGCAGTTGCACCCGGCATCACCTACACGGATATGATGCGCAACGTGCCGAAGGAAGTGATCGACCCGATGATCGCGCAGATTCCTCTGCGTCGCATGGGACAGCCGGAGGACATCGCCAACGCATTTGTATTTCTGGCATCAGATATGGCATCTTATATCAGCGGTGAAGTCTTACATGTGGACGGGCTGGCAAGAACCTAAGAAAGCGTATATAATGATAAGTCTCCTATAATAGGAGAGTTTGGAGTTATGTAAACTATGAACAACTTAGAATATTACAAAGTATTCTATCATGTGGCGAGAGCGGGAAGCCTGACCGTCGCGGCGAGGGAACTTAACATTTCCCAGCCGGCGGTCAGCCAGTCTATCAGGCAGTTGGAGACGGCTCTGGGTGTGAAACTTTTTACCAGAGCATCGAAAGGCGTGCAGATGACGGGCGAGGGCGACCTGCTCTTTGGCTATGTGGCGAAGGGATATGAGCAGATCGTGCTCGGCGAACAGAAATTAGAGCAGATGCTGAACCTGGAACTGGGCGAGATCCACATCGGAGCAAGCGACATGACGCTGCAATTTTACCTGCTCCCGTATCTGGAGCAGTTTCATGAAAAGTACCCGCATATCAAAGTGATGGTCAGCAACGCGCCCACGCCGGAGACGCTTAGGAATTTACAGGACAAAAAGATTGATTTCGGGGTGGTCAGCACGCCTTTTGATAATAAAAACGGATTAAAAACGGTGAATGTCCGTGAAATCGAGGACGTTTTTGTGGCAGGAAGAAAGTTTATCCAGTACAAAAACCGCATGTTGGGCTTGCAGGAATTGGAAAAAATGCCTATTATTTATCTGGAAGGGACTACCAGCACGAGAAGCTACATGGACGCACTGTTACAGAAGAACAACGTGTGGATACAGCCAGAGTTTGAGCTTGCCACCAGTGACATGATCGTACAGTTTGCACTGCGCAATCTCGGCGTGGGATGTGTCGTGCGCGATTTTGCCAGAGTGTATCTGGAGGACGGCAGACTGTTTGAATTGCGTTTTAATACAATCATACCGAAAAGGCATTTCTGTGTGGTGACGAATCCGAAGAATCTGTTGTCCGCGGCGGCGAGGAATATGCTGGAACTGTTATATTAGGGCAGTGGTGTGTGGGAGCTATGCTCGTTTTTGGAAAAATATACAGACGGAGAGGTGTGTCGATCAGATGATTACAACAATTATTTTTGACATCGGAAATGTACTTGCTGATTTTACGTGGAGAGAACATTTTGCAAGTTTCGGATATGATGATAAGATGGTGGATCGCATCGCCAGGGCGACGGTCAAAAGTCCGATGTGGAATGAAGTGGACAGAGGCGTTATGGAGGCGGAGGAGCTTATGCAGAAATTCGCATCTTCCGACCCGGAGATCGAGCAGGATATCCGCAAAGTGCTGGCGAATGTTAGGACGATGGTCATCCGCAACGATTATGCCATCCCGTGGATCAAGGATTTGAAAAGCAAGGGCTATCGCACACTGTATCTGTCGAATTTCTCCGAGCGGGCAGAGTCAGACTGCGCCGAGGCGCTTGATTTTATTCCATACATGGATGGCGGAATCCTTTCTTATCAGGAGAAAATCATCAAGCCGATGCCGGAAATTTATCAGTTGTTGATCGACCGTTATCATCTGGTACCGGAAGAATGCGTTTTTATGGACGATACGCAGGCGAATCTGACGGGCGCGGAGAAATTCGGGATACACACGATCCATTTTCAGAATCAGACGCAGGCGATACATGAGCTGCGTAAGCTGGGAGTAGAGGCATAGAAGCCATTGCTTCATCAGCCTTTACATAATTCCTCAGCGAGCGCCTCGATCTGCGCCATGCTTTCCTCATTTAAGGCAGAGCGGATCTGTACGGCATTCTCTGCAAAAGTAATATTCTTGCAATTTTCTAATTTCATTCTCATAGCCTTAGCAGCCATGGGTGCCCAGGAGCCATTTTCTATCAGGGCGATTGTGCGGTTCTGGTAATTGCGTTCAACCAGATCGTTGATAAATTCCCTCATAAAAGGAAACATGTCCGTATTGTAAGTGGTGGTAGCGAGCACCAGCTTGCCATAACGGAAAGCATCTTCCACACATTCTGCTATATCCTCACGGGCAAGGTCAGCTAGGACGACTTTTGGACAGCCTTTTTCGGTTAATTTCTTAGCGAGAAGTTCGACGGCAGCCTTGGTGTTGCCGTAAACGGAAGTGTATGCGATCATAACGCCTTCCGATTCCACGCCGTAAGAGGACCAAGTCTGGTATAAGTTTATATAATATTCCAAGTTCTCTTTTAAGACCGGTCCATGCAACGGACAAATTATTTGAATATCAAGGGCAGCCGCCTTCTTCAAAAGGTTCTGCACCTGCATACCGTATTTGCCTACGATGCCGAAGTAATAGCGGCGCGCCTCGCACGCCCAGTCCTCGTCAGTGTCCGATGCTCCGAATTTGCCAAATCCGTCGGCGGAGAAAAGCACTTTGTCAAGGGTGTCATATGTGACCATGACTTCCGGCCAGTGCACCATTGGCGCGGCAACAAACTGTAAGGTATGCGCCCCGAGACAGAGCGTGTCCCCTTCCTTAATGATCTGCCGTCTGTCGGCATAGTCCGTGCCGAAAAATTGTTTCATCATGGTGAATGCCGGTGCGGAGGCGATAATGTGCGCCTGTGGGTATGCCTTGGCAAAATTGTCAATGTTCGCGGAGTGGTCGGGCTCCATATGCTGTACGATCAGATAGTCGGGCGTGTGCACTCCGAGGACTTCTTTGAGATGCTGCATCCATTCCTCGCAAAAATGCGCGTCTACGGTGTCCATAACGGCGATTTTTTCGTCCATGATTACATAAGAATTGTATGCCATGCCGTTTTCCACGGTGTATTGACCTTCAAAAAGATCGATGTCATGGTCGTTTACGCCTATGTAGTGAATGTCGTTAGTGATCTGCATGATATGTCTCCTTCTTTCTAACTTGTTTTCTGGGTTGGATTCGAGTGTAAAAAGCTCTTTTGACACCCGAATCAAGGTTGTATAATGCTATACTAGTATAACGCCATTTTAGAGGATTGACAATATTTTCTGAGTTTGTCACACGAAGTATATACAAATTATTTTGTAAATGATAAAAATGTAATATACTGTTCTTATTGAAGTTTAGAAGTATGAAGAAAAAAGGAAACGAGGGAAACCATGTCAGAACAATTTTCCAGAACAGAACTTTTATTAGGCAAAGAGGCGATGGACAGGCTGGCGCGTTCGCGCGTGGCGGTGTTTGGCGTAGGCGGTGTGGGCGGTTATGTGTGCGAGGCGTTGGCACGCAGCGGCGTTGGCGCTTTTGATCTGGTTGACAATGACAAAGTATGCCTGTCCAACATTAACCGTCAGATCATCGCGACGCACAGGACGGTAGGCAGGTATAAGACAGAGGTGATGCGGGAGCGCATTCTGGAGATTAACCCGGCGGCAGTGGTGCGCGTGCATGAATGTTTTTTCCTGCCGGAAAATGCGGGACAGTTTCCATTTGAAGAATATGATTATGTGGTGGACGCGGTGGATACCGTGACGGCGAAGATCGAGCTGGTTCTGCGCGCGCAGGAAAAAGGAGTTCCCATCATCAGCAGCATGGGTGCGGGGAATAAGCTGGACGCGGGCGCATTCCGGGTGGCGGATCTTTATGAGACGAAGGTATGTCCGCTTGCGAAGGTGATGCGCCGGGAACTGAGAAAGAGAAATGTGGAACATTTGAAGGTCGTATATTCGGAAGAAGAGCCGCGTAAGCCGCTCGCGGGCTGCGCTGGACAGGCAGAAACTGCCGGGCAGTCGGATAATGCGGCAGAAGACAGCGGCAACACAGTGGGGAACGCCGGCGGCACGATGCGCAGGGCGGTTCCGGGCAGTGTGGCTTTTGTGCCTTCCGTGGCAGGGCTGATGATTGCGGGGGAAGTGGTGAAGGATTTGACAGGAAAGCTATAGTCCTTTTCCTTGAGCCTGCATTTTTAATTTTTCATTTTCTGCAAGGAGCAGCTTGATTTGAGCGTCTTTTTCGGCAATGGTTTGATCGCGTTTGGCAATGGCACGTTCGTAACTGCGCAGGTCTTCGTAATATTCCTCGCGGTCGCGGCACTGCTTGCGGATCATTTCATCGGCGCTCATCCGATAAATGGTTTTGGATGCTTCGTTTAAATATTCGTCTTTCGATGCTAACATTTTGAGTTCCTCCCAAGTGGCGGCTTTAAAAAGAGCAGCCCAGTAATCGAGGTGATATTGTCTGTCTTCTTCGGTTGCCAGATCTATGCGAGATAAGTTTACCACATTCAGAGTAATGCTGTCATTATATATTTGATGATTTTTTATGTTTATCAGTTTGTATGTGGCATAAAATTCAAGATAATCAGCAAACAGGGTATAGTCCATGAAACCGATATGTATGGCGGATTTTGCTTCCTCGTAATCTTGGCCGTGGTTGAGGCTGTCGAAGGAACGGCATAGGTACATGACAGAACGTTTGTGCCAGTTCAATCTGTTTGCGACCTGCATTTCAAGATTAATCAGAGTATTGTTATTTAAGAGAACATTGATATCCAGCCGAAATTCTTTGCTTTCGATCGATTTACCCAGAACAATGGGATTCATGATTTCGACAGAGGAGATCTCCGACTCGGTAAGATGAAGCAGGGAACAGATCAGACCGCGAAGGACTTTGTTGTTGGATTGCAGGACAGCACGAAACATATAGTCGTTGGTCATATTATAGGGGATTTTGCCGCGAGCATTTTGAAAATTTGTGTCAATGTCATAGATGGCAGAGTGTGATTGATTGTTTGAGATGCTGTGGCCGTTTTGATTTGTTTTCATAGATGTGTTTCCTTTCGTATAAAAAGCGACAGGGTAATATCCCCGAAGATATTGTAGAATGAAAAGATTTGTAAAAGATTTTCGATGTATCAACCATATAAGCTATGTAATAGATATATCATAAAGCAACTGGAAATACAAACCCCTTTTCACGATGGAACTGTAGAAAAATTATGAACGCAATATCGATAAGTGCAATTTAGAATCTACATATAGTATTAAAAAGATATATATTCAAAACACAATACAAAATATTGTATTGTGCACTTTTAAATTCATATATGGCTTTCTATTTTTCCAAAAACCCCATTCAAAAAAACTGGCACCCACAAAAATATCAAAACTGGATATTCCACAAATGCCAATATGCTGATATATTTCCTAATAATCCCTATGTGCTATCCGGAGGCGCAGATCATAGATGGGATTTGTAGGACAGAATATCATAAGGAGGCATTGTAAGCGGATGAGTGAAGAAAGATATGCATTAAACAAACAGTTGGCGCAGATGCTTAAGGGCGGCGTGATCATGGACGTGACCACACCTAAGCAGGCGAAGATCGCGGAGGAGGCGGGTGCGTGTGCGGTCATGGCATTAGAGCGGATTCCGGCGGATATCCGTGCGGCGGGCGGCGTGTCCAGAATGAGCGATCCGAAAATGATCAAGGGCATTCAGGCGGCAGTTTCCATCCCTGTGATGGCGAAATGCCGGATCGGTCATTTCGTGGAGGCACAGATTTTGGAGGCGATCGAGATTGATTATATCGATGAGAGCGAAGTGCTCTCTCCGGCGGATGATGTCTACCATATCGATAAGCGCAAGTTTAAAGTGCCTTTTGTGTGTGGGGCGGAAGATTTAGGGGAGGCGCTGCGACGGATTAACGAAGGCGCTTCGATGATACGGACGAAAGGCGAGCCGGGTACAGGCGACGTGGTACAGGCGGTGCGCCATATGCGTAGAATGAATAGTGAGATCGCAAAAATCACGGCAATGAGGGAAGACGAACTGTTTGAGGAGGCAAAACAACTTGCCGTCCCTTATGAGTTGATTGCCTATGTCCATGACAATGGCAGACTGCCGGTGGTGAATTTTGCAGCGGGCGGTGTGGCTACCCCAGCGGATGCGGCGCTGATGATGCAGCTTGGCGCGGAAGGCGTGTTTGTAGGATCGGGCATTTTTAAGTCTGGCAATCCGGCAAAAAGGGCGGCGGCAATCGTAAAAGCGGTGACGAACTATCAGGACAGTAAGCTGATTGCAGAGTTATCCGAAGATTTAGGAGAAGCCATGGTCGGAATCAACGAACAGGAGATCGAGCTTTTGATGGCAGAGAGAGGAAAGTAAGCGATGTTCCGAAATGACAGAAATGGAGTTATGTAAACTATGAAAGTAGCAGTATTGGCAGTACAGGGCGCTTTTGCGGAGCACATGGATAAGTTAAAAAAATTGGGTGTGGACGGTATCGAACTGAGGCAGGCGTCGGATTTGGAACAGGATTTTGACGGACTGATCCTGCCCGGCGGGGAAAGTACCGTTCAAGGCAAACTATTGCGGGAACTTTATATGTTGGAACCTCTTAAGAACAGAATGGAGCAGGGGCTTCCGGTTCTCGCAACATGCGCGGGAATGATTCTGCTGGCGCAGGAGATCAGCAACGACAACCACGTTTATTTCGGAACACTGCCGGTGCGCGTACAGCGTAATGCTTACGGAAGACAGCTTGGCAGTTTTCATACCGAGCAGGAATTTGCGGGAATCGGCAGAGTGCCTATGACTTTTATTCGCGCACCTTATGTTGAGGAGGTGTTTATGGCGAAGAAAGATGCACAGATTCTTGCCTGCGTGGATGACCGGATCGTAGCGGTGCGAAGCGGGAATCAGATTGGTGTCGCCTTTCACCCGGAACTGGACGACGATGATCGGATACATGAGATGTTTCTCAAAATGTGTACTGTGCCTATTAGAAAATAAAGAAATCAAGAAATGGTCAATTATGGCTGTTGCGGCAGCAGGCGGATTTATAGTATACTGAAAGTAAGTTATACGTGACTAAGGAGAAAAAAATTGAGGATTAAGACAGCAAAAATGACTTATGATGAAGTGCTTGCACTTCCGGCGCCAGTCCATGAGAAGCCTGTCAGGCAGCGTTTTATTTTCCGGCTGCTGCTCGTGGCGCTGTCCTTGTGGGATTTGTGGATGACACATTTTACATATCGGATGATTCATATGGAGCGACTGGATAAAGATGAGCCTTGTCTGGTTTTGATGAACCATTCCAGTTTCATCGATCTTAAGATTGCTGCCAGACTGATGTACGCAAGACCTTTTCATATCGTATGCACGACGGATGGCTTTGTCGGGAAAAAGTGGCTGATGAGGTGCGTCGGCTGCATTCCGGCGAGGAAATTCATGGCCGATGTGACACTCGTGCGCGATATGGTCTATGCGGTGCGGGAGCTGAAAAGCTCCGTGCTCATGTTTCCGGAAGCAAGCTACAGCTTTGACGGGACGCAGACTCCTCTTCCCGAAAGCATCGGGAAATGTATCAAACTGCTTAAAGTTCCTGTCGTGCTGATTCGCACTCACGGGGCGTTCGCGAGAGATCCGCTTTACAATAATTTACAGCTCCGCAAAGTCAGGGTGTCTGCGGATGTGGAATATCTGCTTTCTGCAGAAGAGATTGAAGCGAAATCGGTGAGAGAGCTCAACGAGCTTTTGCAGGAGAAATTTACATTCGATTATTTTCGTTGGCAGCAGGAGAACCATGTCAGGATCGACGAGCCATTTCGGGCGGATGGGCTGAACAGAATGTTGTATAAATGCCCTCGATGTAAGACAGAAGGGCAGATGTCGGGGCAGGGAACAAAGATATTATGTAAACAATGTGGAAAAGAATACGAATTGACGGAATATGGATTTTTGCGGGCTTTGGAAGAAGATTTTTCGCACAAAAATGAGACAAAAAATTGCGAAGAACCGCTGACCGGCGAGTGCAGGGCGCAGGAGATAGAATTTACACACATTCCGGACTGGTATCGATGGGAGCGGGAGTGCGTTAGACAGGAATTGCTGGCAGGAACATACAGACTGGAAGTTCCGGTCATAATCTATATGATGGTCAATACGGACAAAATCTATCAGGTGGGAGAAGGCACACTCACACATTCGCGTGAGGGATTCCATCTGACAGGGTGTGAGGGCAGGCTGGATTATGTTCAGGAGCCGCTTGCTTCCTACAGTCTGTACTCGGATTTCTACTGGTATGAGATCGGTGACGTGATCAGCATCGGGGACGACAGGGTACAGTACTATTGTTTTCCCAAGGAAAGCGGTGATATCGTAGCCAAGGCGCGGCTTGCCACGGAGGAGCTTTATAAGCTGGTGAAAGCAAAAACGAATTTTTTGTAATCAGCTTGTATTAAATGATTAAATGTGTTATAATAAAACACATGGAAGGAACAACCGCCCACAAGGGGTTGACCTAAGGAAGAATAGAAATTCCACCCTATGATTGGTCAAAGTATACAAGGGTGGTTTTTCTATTCCTGTTGTTGGAACTTGAAAAACGCTACTGACTTATCAAAGTGACTAAGGTCAGCAATGCAAGAATGAACATTCCGAAAGACATAAGGTCTTTGAAGTCAAATTTCATCCGCACCACCTCCCATCTTTTGTAATGGAAGGCCAACACCTTGCAGTGACACGATTGTTCCTCTTTTTCCACCTTATCATATGTTATATTGTTTGACAACTATTTATAGTTGATTTTTTGTATATTTTTCGTATGCATATTTTTCGTATATTCAAATTTCTTTGAATATTTTCCCTCATTAGACTCACCAGAATTTAAATATCCTTCATTTTTCCTATTTCGGCATCTCATGCACAGAATCAGGCAGGATACGCACCACGTCATTGTGCAATCTGCCTGCATGTGATATGTTGGGTGGGTAAAGCGGAACACATGCTATACCATCTGCAGATATTCAGAAAGGAATCAGGGAATGAAGATCGAAATTAACGTGGACGACAAGTTTGAGGAAACCTGCATCAGCATCTCATGCAAAAGGCTGACACCGGAGCTTGAAAAGCTGCTTGCCATGATGCGGATTCTGGAGAAACAGCTTGTCGCCGTAAAAGACGGGGAGACGTTTCTGTTAGACGTCTCCGAAGTTATTTATATAGAAGCGGTAGACCGGAAAACATTTGTCTATACGAAGGACGGAGTCTATGAATCGGGACTGCGCCTGTATGAACTGGAACAGCAGTTGGAGGAGTGCGGGTTTTGCAGGGTAAGCAAATCCTGCCTGGTGCGACTTAAGGCGATAAGGTCATTAAAAAGCGATATTAACCGCAGGATACGGGTGACGCTCGATAACGGGGAAATGATTATCGCATCCAGACAATATGCGGACGGGATCAAGCAAAAACTCGGCATAACATAAGGAAAATTTCTAAATTCATTTCACAGGTATTATCACGCAAATATCATTACATTTAGGAGGATTTAACATGGAGGAGAGAAAAACGATATTTGACTATATCGGGCATGTATTTTTAACATTCGGGTTCAGCATTGTAGCATTAAATATATTCTGTATTCTTGTGGGTGAAGATGCGCAGGAAGTGTCCTCGATCTATTCCATGGGAAAAGAAGGGCTGGCGGTTGCGACGATGATGCAGTTTTTCGGTGTGTCGGCTTGTATCACAGGTTTACAGGCATTCTTCTTTACGGATGTTATCATTAAAAGGATGTCGATTGCCATGCGGATGGTCTGTATGCTGACATCGATCGTGGCGGTTATTGCCGTCTGCGCCACGGTTTTTGATTGGTTTCCGGTCACGATGTGGCAGGCGTGGGCGGGATTTTTTATCACGTTTGCATTGTGCTTCGCGGGCAGTCTGTTTTTTGTAACCTTAAAAGAAAAGACGGAAAACCGCAGGATGGAAGAGGCATTGCAGAGGTTGAAAGAGCAGAATGAAAGCGCAGACGAAAAAAGCAAAGCGAAAGCAGAATGAAATAAGGAAAGAAAAAGCAGATTAAAAAGCAGAACAGCAGACGGAAAAGCCAGAGTGAGAAAAGGAAGATAAAAATGAAAGCGATTGAAGTATCAGAAGTGCAACACCATTTCGGGACCAAAGAAGTGTTAAAGAAAATCACATTATCTGCGGAAAAAGGGGAAATTCTAGGGCTTCTCGGTCCGTCGGGAGCGGGAAAGACGACTCTTATCAAGATTATAACGGGTCAGCTTGTACCCTCATCCGGAAGCGTCAGACTGGCAGGGTATGATATGAGTGGCTTAAAAAATATGAAAAAAACAGATAATTCCGCAGTCTATCGGAAAATCGGGATGATGATGGATGACTTTGGTTTATACGAGAGGCTGTCATGTCACGATAATCTGAAACTGTATGCAGACATTTACCGGATCGGCGTGGAAAGAATCAAAGAAGTACTGGAATGGGTTGGCCTTTATGAGGACAGGAAATGTACGGCGCAGAAACTTTCCAAAGGCATGAGGGGCAGGCTTATGCTGGCAAGGGCGGTATTGCACCAGCCGGAAATCCTGTTTCTTGACGAACCGACGAGCGGGCTTGACCCGGCGGCGGTCAGACGGATTCATGGTCTGATATATCAGATGCAGAAACAAGGGACGACGGTATTTCTGACAACCCATAATATGACGGAAGCAGAAAAGTTATGTAAACATATTGCGCTTCTTCATGAAGGGTGCATCATGGAGTACGGAGAACCGAAGGAGATCTGCAGGCGGTATAATCATCAGAATAATTTAAGGATTCGACTCGACGACGGCAGTGTCATACAACTGCCAAACACAGAGGAAGCGGCGGAGCAGATCAGGGAATATCTGCTAGGCAGGCGGATCGAGACGATTCATTCCACCGAGCCGGATTTGGAATCGGTGTTTATGGAACTTACGGGCAGGAGTTTACAGGAATGCTAAAAATTATGAAAAATGCAGTAATCATTTATAAGAAACAGATGAAAGATACAGGGAAAAACCTTGCGCTTCTGATACAGTTTATCATGTTTCCGGTGATGGCGGTCATTATGGAGAATGCAATACAGATAGAAGATATGCCGGAACATTTTTTTGTGGGAATGTTTGCGGTCATGCATATCGGAATGGCGCCGCTCAATGTCATGGCGGCGGTTATCGCAGAGGAAAAGGAGAAAAATACATTGCGGGTTCTGTTGTTTGGTGGAGTAAAACCCGGAGAATATCTGATCGGAACCGGCGGTTATGTCTTTAGCGCGTGTATGGTCGGAACCATTGTATTTGCGGTATTAGGCGGCTATCGGGGAATGGAATTTGCAGCGTTTCTCCTTATCATGGCGGCTGGGATAATCGTTTCCATGCTTCTTGGGGCAGTAATCGGTATTCAGAGTAAAAGCCAGATTGCGGCGGCTACGATCATGACGCCTGTGATGATGGTCTTTGCTTTTCTTCCGATGATTGCCATGTTTAATGACACCGTTGCCAAGATTGCGGATTTTGCCTACTCACAACAGATACAGCTTTTGTTAAACGGATTAGCTTCGCAGGCACAGCCGCAGTTAAAGAGCATGGCGGTCATCGCCGCGAGCATGTTACTTGCCGCAGTGATGTTTGTCTGTGCCTATCGCAGGAGCGGTTTAGACTAGCAAAATGGTCGGCACACTAGGATTTCCCGCAGAAGTGGACAAAAATCCAGCACAGGATCGGCAGCGCCACGGTGACGGCAAGACAACCGGCAAAGAGCTGTCCGGAGCCTGTCATATCCAGAAAGGCGACAATCAAAGTGATTACATACATGGCAACGAGCAGGACGACGCAGACCAGCGCGGCGATCTGTTTCGGGGTCATTTTTTTCATGGGAAACCTCGCTTTCGGGGTGAGTGGGTAAATATGTCTGTGACCATTCTTACTTTAACATGAATTGCAAGGTTCTACAACATAAACGATTGATATACTCCCGTATCTTGGGAATCCCATATTCCAATGATATTTTTCAAATGTTGTTTCGTGCAAACTGCCGTCTGTGTATGTTGTCTGAGTACAAAGAATTAGAGTGACAAAAGAAATGTTTTCCTATATGATAGAAGTTACGATGATGTTATCATGACGATGAAAGGTTGACAGACATGAACAGAATGGTTTTGGACAAAAACTGGCTGATGAAGATCATAGGCGAGAACGTCTACGGACTCTCAGAAGATTGGATAGAGGCGCGTGTGCCGGGGTCTGTGTACGGGAATTTGTTGGAAAAGGGACTGATCCCCGACCCATACGACAGAATGAACGAGCTGGATGCGCTGCGCTTGATGGAAAATGATTTTCAGTTTCAGACAACGTTTGAACTCGATGGGAAACAGGCGGGAAGTGATTTCCTGCTGCTTCGGTTTGAGGGAATTGACACACTTGCAGAAGTCTACCTTAATGGTATACTTTTGGGAAAAACCGATAATATGCACCGTATCTGGGAGTTTGATATCGAGAAAGCAGCAAGAATCGGGGAGAATGTTCTGCGTGTGGAATTGTCGTCGCCCACCAGGTTTATAGCTGAGGAGAATGAGAAAGTTTTCACGGGCGGATCCACGGAAGCCATGAGTGGTTTTCCGCATCTTCGCAAGGCGCATTGTATGTTCGGATGGGATTGGGGACCGAGACTGCCTGATGCGGGAATTTTCAGAGAAGTGTCTGTTCTGTCTGGCGCGAAAGCAAGAATTGATGAAGTTTACATAACACAGGATTGGAAACGTGGAAATGCGGTTGACATAACACCACACGGTGTAGATATCCATACGGGAAAGGTTGACATAAAGTATAGTGTTACAATCGAGAATTTCACACAGGATGAAGATTATGAGATCCGGACGGCGCTTTATGACGACCAAGGGAAGCTGATTGCCGAGAAGTCTTCTAAGAATTGCGAGCGTGCGGATAGAAATGCAGTCGTGGTATCCGGAGAATGTGCAGGCGGGAATGCAGGTGAAAACGAAAGTGCGGAAGATGCTTCACAAAATAATTGGGATACGATCACGGTTAGCGACCCGAAACGCTGGTGGCCTAATGGGTACGGCGAACAGCCGTTGTATCGGGCGGAAGTGATACTCTTAGACGAAGCGGGAAATGTGCTGGACATATGGAGCCGCAGGATTGGTCTGCGCACGATGACCGTCAATACACAGCCGGATGAGTGGGGCGAGTGTTTCGCGCATGAGGTGAACGGGGTCAAGATTTTTGCGATGGGAGCAGATTATATTCCGGAAGATAATATTTTATCCCGCGTGACCAAGGAACGCACTGCGAGGCTGTTAAATGATGCGGTCGAGGCACATTACAACTGCGTGCGGGTATGGGGCGGCGGGTATTATCCGGAAGACTGGTTCTTTGATCTGTGTGATGAACTCGGTCTGATCGTGTGGCAGGACTTTATGTTTGCCTGTGCGTCTTACGAGTTGGACGATGCTTTTGAGCGCAACGTCAGCGCGGAAATTCGTGACAATGTGAGGCGAATCCGTCATCATGCCTGTTTAGGGTTATGGTGTGGCAATAACGAGATGGAATTGCAGACGCTTTACGGGGCATGGAAGCCTTCAGCCAAGCAGAGATATGATTATATCAAACTGTTTGAATATATCATCCCTAAGATTCTGGAGGAGGAAGACCCGGTTACATTCTATTGGCCTTCATCGCCTTCTTCGGGCGGCAATTTCGACAATCCGTGGGACGAAAACAAAGGAGATATGCACTATTGGGATGTGTGGCATGGCAGTAAACCTTTTACGGAGTATCGGAAATTTAAGTTTCGTTATATGTCGGAGTTTGGTTTCCAGTCCTTCCCCTGCCGAAAGACCGTGGAGACGTTTACGAGACCGGAAGACCGCAACATTTTTTCCAGGGTCATGGAGATGCATCAGAGAAATGCGGCAGCAAACGGCAAAATCATGACATATCTGTCGGCCACCTATCTTTATCCGACGGATTTTGGAACACTGTTGTATGCATCTCAGTTGTTACAGGCGGATGCGATCCGATACGGGATTGAACATTTCAGAAGATACCGCGGCAGATGCATGGGTACGGTTGTCTGGCAGCTCAACGACATCTGGCCGGTGGCGTCATGGGCGAGTATCGATTACTACGGAAGATGGAAGGCATTGCATTATGCGGAGAAAAGAGCGTTTGCGCCGATCATGATTTCCTGTGAGGAGACGGGAGAGCTGAGCGAGAGACCGTCCTGCGTCGCACAGCCTGCGCCGATCGAGAAGTCCGTGCGGCTGCATGTGGCGAACGAGACCTTTGAGCCGGTAAGCGGCGAGGTGACATGGCAGCTTCGCGCGGCGGATGGCGAAGAACTCCTGATGGGGAAAGAAAAGATTACGGTAGAGCCATTGAGCGGGACATGGCTTGTGAAGCATGATTTTTCGGCATTCAATGAATTGGAAATTTATTTCAGTTATGCTTTTGAGGTGGATGGGAAAGTGGTATCGGAGAATACCTGTCTGTTTACCGCGCCGAAGCATTTTGCTTTTGAAGATCCGAAATTGTCTTACCGGAGAGAGGCAAACACCTTGTATATCAGCGCGCAGGCATATGCCAAGAGCGTGGAGATTGAGGGCGTGGACGGAGACGTGAAACTGTCGGATAACTTTTTCGATATGAATCCGGGCGAGAAGCGGATTGAGATCGTGGAAGGAGATGCCACGGAGTTTGCTTTGCGGTCGGTGTATGATATAAGATAGAGCTGCGGCGGCGCATCGCAATCGCATGAGTTTTATGGTGAAAATTTTAGGGTTAAAATTTTTAAGATTAAAAAGGGTTCATAGAGGGATTCGTGTCAAATAATGTTAATTCTATGAAAATATTCATGTATTTTAATGTAAAATAATCTATGAAAATTACTATATTTTACATGAATAGGGTGCTTGACCGTCCCGCTGTACGCTGCATTTTGCATTTGAGTTAAGTTTTGACGACAGAAAAGTATACAATAATGGGAGAGTTTGCCAAAGAAATGCGATGGAACGGCTTATCAACAAATCCCTGCAACTTATGCCCTAGAGAATGCCGCGTTGACCGCACAAACGGTCAGAAAGGATTCTGCCTTGAGGATGATGGAATCTATGTGGCAAGAGCCGCCCTGCACATGTGGGAAGAACCGTGTATATCGGGGGCAAAAGGTTCCGGCGCGGTGTTTTTTAGCGGCTGTAACTTGCGCTGTGTCTATTGCCAGAATCACGAGATTGCGGCAGGAAGAAAAGGAAAACAGATTTCCACGGGACGGCTCGCGGAGATTTTCATGGAATTACAGGAAAAGGGCGCGGCAAATATCAATCTGGTCACGCCCGACCATTATGTGACCAAGGTTTCCGAAGCCGTTCTTATGGCAAAGCGGAACGGACTTGCGATTCCTATTGTGTATAATTGCAGCGGTTACGCGAAGAGGGAGGTCATTAGAAATCTGTCGGGGATTGTGGATGTGTTTCTGACAGACTTCAAATATATGGATTCCGGGCTTGCGGCAAAGTTCTCCTCAGCGCCGGACTATCCGGCAATGGCAAAGGCGGCGTTGACAGAAATGGTTGACATAACAAAAAAGGCGGTTTCCGAGATTTTCTTGGCTGAGAACAAAGCGAAGAAGGTTAACATAACTCACCCCACAATTTTTGACAAGGACGGTATGATGCAAAAAGGCGTAATCGTCAGGCATTTACTTTTGCCCGGACATAAACAGAATGCCAAAGATGTGATAAGATATGTGTATGAGACATACGGCGACAGTGTATATATCAGCCTGATGAACCAGTACACTCCTTTTCTTCCACTGGATCAGCAGACGGACTATCCGGAACTTTGCCGGAAAGTGACGAAGAGGGAATATGACGCCGTGGTCGATTATGCGATAGAACTTGGCGTGAAGAACGCTTTTATCCAGGAGGGCGATACGGCGCAGGAGAGTTTCGTGCCGGAGTTTGACGGGGAAGGATTAGAGAGAAAGGCATGGTTAGAGGAATGAACTTGTTGAAGAAATTTTTAGAGCCGGTGGACATGACAGAAGGTTCGCCATGGAAAAAGATCGTATTGTTTGCAGTGCCGATGTTAGTAGGAAATATTGCACAGCAGCTTTACAACACGGTAGACAGTGTGGTCGTGGGAAACTATGTGGGCGACAATGCACTTGCGGCGGTAGGAAGCGCGGGACCGATCCTAAATCTTCTGATCGTCCTGTTTGTGGGAATCAGCGTGGGCGCAGGTATCATGGTGTCACAGTATTTCGGGGCAAAAGAGCGGGAGAAACTTTCGGTCACAATCGGTAACTGCATTACGCTCACGGCGGTTGCGTCACTGTTTGTCATGGTGGTGGCATCTATCGTGGCGAGACCACTTTTGGAGCTGCTCGATACGCCGGAATCGATCATCGACTGGTGCCATTCCTATCTGCTGATCCTTTTTATCGGTTCGGCAGGGCTTGCCTATTACAATATTCTGGGCGGAATACTGAGAGGACTTGGTGATTCCATGTCCGCGCTCGCGTATCTGCTTGTATCAACGGTCATCAACATCGTGCTGGATCTTCTGTTCGTGGCAAAGCTTGGAATGGGTGTCAACGGCGTTGCGCTTGCCACCGTGATCGCGCAGTTTGTCTCGGCGCTGCTGTGCATGATTCGCCTGATGCGGATGAAGGAATATTTTGATATCAAGCCGGAATATCTGAAAGTGAAAAAGGAGTACAGCATCAAGATTATCCGTCTTGGGCTGCCTTCCGGCATCACGCAGGCAATTCTTTCCATGGCGATGATTGTCGTGCAGTCACTCACGAACAGTTTCGGGGAAATGTTTATCGCTGCCAACGTGATCGTTATGCGTGTGGACGGTTTTGCTATGATGCCGAATTTCTCTTTTGGCACGGCGATGACGACATACGCCGGACAGAATGTGGGAGCCAGACGTGACGACCGGGTAGACACGGGAGCAAAACAGGGGACTTTGATTGCGGTCATAACGTCTGCTGTGATCACGGGGCTGATCTTAATCTTTGGCAAAACGCTTATGGGAATCTTCACAAAAACGCCGGAACTCGTGGAACTGAGCAGGAATATGATGGGAATCCTTGCGGTGGGTTATATCGCCATGGCGGTAACGCAGTCACTTTCCGGCGTCATGCGCGGCGCGGGCGATACCATGACGCCGATGTGGATCTCGATCGCTACCACGATTGCTATTCGTGTGCCGATCGCTTATGGAATCTCGTTTCTCACGAGAACGCCCGAACTGCCGAACGGAAGACAGGAATGTATCTTTATCTCGCTTCTGCTTTCCTGGCTGATCGGCGCACTGATTACTTTTATCTTCTATCAAAGAGGAAAGTGGAAAGAAAAATACATATAGATTAAACATGGAGAACAGCAGTGATCAATAAGAAAATTATTAAAAGAATTGCAGGAACAAGTATTTATAACAGAGGACTTGATCTTTTTAACCAGAATATGGTCAAGACCTTTGAATATAAGGAAGACGGGGAAGAGGCATTTCTCAAGGCAGTGGTACAGGGAAGCGGCACGAAAAGATATAATGTGGAACTGGTTTACGATAATATGTATGAGGATTTGTCCGAATGCTATTGTGAGTGCCCGGCATTTTACAGTTATGAGGGAATCTGCAAACATTGCGCGGCGGTGCTTTTGGAATATGAAGAACAGACGGATAGCCAGCAGTCTATCTTCGATTATATGGATTCATCACAGCATGGCGTGGGTCATCGCAGGCTGAGTGATTATATCGGTGAGGACGGGCGCAAATCGGTTGCAAAACTGCGTCCCCGTGAGACGACCCCTGTCATGAAGGAATTGCTGGAACGCCAGACGATCCGGGCAACCATGCCCCTGCTTCAAGGCGAACTGTACGGGAAGGTCGAACTGGAACCTTTCTTAGAATGCAGCGAAAAAGGCTGTACCGTGGAGTTTAAGATCGGAATCGATAAGAAATATGTTTTGAAAGATGTGTTTACGTTTGCCGAGAATGTGGAATTAAATGCGGAGTATTCTTACGGGAAAAAGCTGAAATTTTACCATACGTTAAGCGCATTTGAACCGGTTTCACAAAAGCTGGCGGAATTTATTTTACGGTGGACCAAAGAAAACGGAAGCCGTTATCTTCAATATACATACAGCTATTATTTTGAGGATCCTTCCTTTGTAAAACTTCGCAGCATGCCTCTTAATGGAGCAGATTTTGAAGAAATCCTGGAAATCTTAAGAGACAGACCAATTACGGTAAATCTCCTAGGAACAGGAGCAAGGAAGTGGCAGCTGACGGATGATCGATTTCTGCGCAAAATGAAAATTGTAGGAAGAACGGACGGAATCGAAGTGGAACCGGAACCTTCTACCGGATATTACTGCACCCGCTGTATCATCACGTTTAAGGATGGACTGATTTACAAAGAGAAAAAGGAAGACGTTGCACCGATACAGGACTTTCTATCCTCTATGAGTGAAATTCCGGAAGGAATGTTTTACATAGACAAAAGTGATGTTCCGGCATTCTGCAGGGAGCTACTGCCTCTGCTGGAAAAGTATTATGAATGTGAGAAGAAGAATTTTAACGAGGCGGATTATGGCGTACAGCCGGTTTCGTTTGAAATCTATCTCGATGCACCTCAGAAAGATTTCATCACCTGTAAAGTTTATGCGGTATACGGGGAGCAAAAATACGAAGTATACAAACAGGATCAGGAAAAAGGCGGAAGAGATGTCGTCAAAGAGATGCAGGTGGGAAATATCGTCGCTTCCTATTGCAATGCATTTGATGAAAAGGAATCGGCAATGGTCATTGCAGGGGATGAGGATAAAATCTACGAACTGATCACCTTTGGCATCCCACGGATGCAGGAGCTTGGCGATGTGTACGTTTCCGATGCCTTGAAAAGAATCCATGTCGTATATAACAGTAAAGTGGAGATCGGCGTCTCTTTGTCGGGGGACCTGCTGGAACTGACCATGGAAGCAGCCGAATTGTCAAAAGAAGAATTGATCGAGATTTTGTCGAAGTACGACAGGAAGAAAAAGTATTTCCGCTTGAAAAATGGCAGTTTTGTCCATGTGGAGGACGAGGGAATGCAGACGCTCCTCGAAGTGAAGCAGAACTTAAACCTCACAGATGCACAGATGCGAAAAGGGAAGGTCACAGCGCCGAAATACAGGGCGCTTTATCTGGACAGCGAGCTGAAAGATAAGCAGAATTTGTCGGCGGTGAGGAATCGGGCTTTTAAAGAGCTGATCCGAAATATGAAGACAATCGAGGACAATGATTTTGAGCCGCCGGCAAGCCTGGAATCGGTTTTGCGCCCCTATCAGAGAAACGGCTTCGCCTGGCTGAAAACGTTAAGACACAACGGGTTTGGCGGGATTCTGGCGGATGATATGGGACTTGGGAAAACACTTCAAGTCATCGCTTTTCTGTTGTCTGAATATCTGGAAGCGGGAGCGGAGGACAACCGGAGAGTTTTGGTCGTTACGCCGGCATCTCTGGTATTTAACTGGAAGAACGAATTTGAACGCTTTGCACCCATCCTTCCGGTCAAAATGGTAACGGGGACAGCGCCCGAACGCAAGGAAATCATACACGCTGCGCAGGATAGGGATATTTTGATCACTTCGTATGAACTGCTGAAAAGGGATCTGACAGAGTACGAGGGAACAGCCTTTTTCTGTCAGATCATCGATGAGGCGCAATACATTAAGAACCACAATACGCAGGCGGCGAAGGCGGTCAAGGAAATCGAGGCGGGATGCCGCTTCGCGCTGACCGGAACACCTATCGAGAATAGGCTGAGCGAGCTGTGGAGTATTTTTGATTATCTGATGCCGGGATTTTTATACGGGTATCAGCGTTTCCGGGCAGAGATGGAAGTACCGGTGGTACAGGGGCAGGATGAAAATGCCATGTCCAGACTGCAGAAGATGGTCAGGCCCTTTATCCTGCGAAGACTCAAAAAGGACGTGCTTACCGATCTGCCGGATAAACTGGAAGAATGTATGTACGCCCACATGGAAGGCGAGCAGTGGAAACTGTATCGCGCCCACGTGCAGAGACTACAGATGATGCTGGACAAGCAGACAGACGAAGAGTTCAAGACGGCAAAGATACAGATCCTTTCCGAACTCACCAAATTGAGACAGCTATGTTGCGATCCAGCATTGATTTATGAGAAATACGAAAGCCCTTCGGCAAAAACAGCTATGTGCGTGGACCTGATTAAGAATGCCGTGGAAGGCGGCCATAAGATCCTTTTGTTTTCGCAGTTTACTTCTATGTTGGAGAACTTGCAGAAAAATCTGCAAGAAGAAGGAATTTCCTACTATGTGCTTACGGGAGCGACACCGAAAGAAAAAAGGCTGAAACTGGTGGAGGATTTCAATCAAGATGAGACAAACGTATTCTGCATCTCGTTAAAGGCAGGCGGGACAGGATTAAACCTGACGGCGGCGGATATCGTCATTCACTTTGACCCGTGGTGGAATCTTGCCGTGCAGAATCAGGCGACGGACAGGGCGCACCGGATCGGTCAGAAGAACGTTGTGAATGTCTATAAACTGATTATGAAAGACACGATCGAAGAAAATATTATCAAATTGCAGGAGCGAAAGAAAGAACTGGCGGAGCAGGTGCTTTCCGGAGAGAATCTGGGAAGCGGGACTTTTACGAAGGAAGAATTGCTGGAACTTTTGACGATGTGATAGGGGATAGCCGTATTGTGCATTGTTGTGATTAAGATGAGACGGAGGATGATTTCATGGCCTATGCAAAAAGTACTCCTACCGAAAGAGATTGGAATCGGATTTTAGCGAAGACTTGAGGTATGGAGGTAGAATATGAGTGAATTGATGCGCAATGACGCAGAATATAGAGACTGGATACGGGAGCT
>JAMPGN010000004.1 GCA_023663915.1 Eubacterium sp.
GTACTCAGAATTTCTATTAAATCATTGTCTGTATAATTCTTCATAACGATCATCCTACTCCTTTTCAAATGTTTATCTATCTAATGTCATATACATGCTGTTTCTTTTCAAATATTTATATATATAATATCGTATACATGTTGTCTCTTTGTTGAATCTTCTTTCAAACTGGCTTTATGCCCGCTTTATCATGCTTTCTCCACCTGCTTGCGTAACTGTATCTTCCCTCTGTGAATCCTGCTCTTTACCGTGTTCTCTTTCATATGCAGCATGTTTGCGATCTCTGCCATCGTAAACTGCTCTCCAAAATATAACTGGAAGATCACCCTGCTTTCTTCTGGAAGCGCCTGTAGTAAATCAAAAAACTCGATATCAGCATATTCTGATTCCGTAGAACCACTGATTTCCCAATTCTCTTCCATATATTTATCCGCACTCACCTCAAACTTGGTGCATCTCTTATTTTTACGATAAACTTTCGTGCAGTTATTGATAAGTATCCTCACGAGCCATGTCTTAAAATACTCCGTTTTCTTCAACTGCCCGATATGTTCATATGCGTCCAGAATTGTCTCCTGTATGGCATCCGCAACATCATTTTCATCTCTCAGCCATGCAACGGCAATTCTTTTGAGTGCATCCTGATTGATCTCAATCAATTTGACAAACGCGTCCGCATCTCCTTTTCTCGCCAGCTTAACCAAATGTTCCATCTCATAACCGTACCTTTCTCCCGCTTGGTATAACAGGTATTTTATCGTTTCTAATGGATTAGATAAATATATAATTTGGTTCGTTGCCGGAAAATAATTTTTGTTTTCTGTTTTCATTCCCTGCATAATACTCTTATGAACATCCTGCAAAAGATTTTTAAAGAATATTACCGAAAAAGCAAAGAATTAGAACATGAAATAATGCGCCTGCGAAATGAGATAAACAAAATCGGTGTAAATATCAATCAGATAATAAAAAAATAATAATTCCCATATGTATAATAAAAGTGATAAAATAAAATTTACGGATGCAACTAGATATGATTAAAAATTTATTAGAAAAAGTTAATTGTTCTTTTGGGATATTGTAAAAGGAGCTTTATCATATGGTCAAACAAATAATAGCTGAGGCGACAGATTGTGATTTTAAAGTCTCGTTGGAGACAAAGAAACCAAAGAGCTGGTTAAAAAGTGTAAGTGCTTTTGCGAATGGAATTGGTGGTATTCTGCTCTTTGGGGTAGCAGACAATAAAGAAATAGTGGGGCTGGAAAATATAAAAGAAGATGCCGAGAAAATAAGTCGGCTCATAAAAGAACGCATAACTCCATTACCCCAATTTGTACTTACTCCAATGATGGAGCAGGGAAAAAATTTATTAGTGTTATCAGTTGCAGCAGGGCGAGCAACCCCGTACTATTATAAAGCGGATGGAATTATGGAAGCGTATATCCGTATTGGAAATGAGACTATTGCTACGCCGGACTATATTTTGAATGAACTAATTTTGAAAGGAACAAACCGTTCTTTTGATGCATTAGTATCAGATACTTTTCAAGAAGAATATAGTTTTACATTGCTTGAGGCGACATATCGTGAAAGGACAGGAATTCAGTTTGAGGCTAAAGATTATGTTTCTTTTGGACTGGCAGATAAGAATGGTTTTTTGACAAATGCAGGGAAACTACTCGCAGACCAGCATATTGTTTTTAATTCGCGAATTTTCTGTACGCGTTGGAATGGAACTGAAAAAGGGTCTATTTTTGATGATGCTTTGGATGATAAGGAATATGAGGGGAATCTAATCTATTTGTTACAAAGCGGATGTGATTTTGTGCGAAACAACTCAAAAGTTCGGTTTGTGAAGGAAGCTAGATATCGTATCGATAAACCGGATTATGCGGAAAGAGCTGTGACAGAGGCTCTCGTCAATGCGCTTATACACCGGGATTACATTGTATTAGGCAGTGAAATCCATATAGATATGTATGATGACAGAATAGAAATTCAATCTCCGGGAGGAATGTTTGAAGGAATGCCTATACAAGAATGTGATATTGAAGCTATTGGTTCTGTGCGAAGAAATCCTGTGATTGCTGATCTGTTTCACAGGATGAAATACATGGAACGCCGGGGAAGCGGATTAAAAAAAATTTTAAGCGAAACAGAAAAACTGCCCGGTTATGCACCTGAATTAAGACCAGAATTTTATTCAACATCAGCGGATTTTCGTGTCATACTTAAAAATGTGAATTTTAACTTGCCTACTTGCACAGTGCAAGATAGAGCGCAAGATGAACGCATTGTTAATTTGTTAGAATTTTGTTCAGAAGCAAGAACACGTCAAGAAATGCAGGATTTTATCGGAATAACAAGCCGGGAACATTTTCGCAAAAATATATTAAAGCCATTGTTAGAAGCGGGGAAAATTAGGATGACACTTCCAAATAAGCCAAACAGCAAGAACCAAAAGTATATCGGAGTATAGGAGTGTATCCTGATTGCATTTGAAAAAACGGCCTGCACAGGCAAGCCGTTTTTTCTTATTTACTCCTGCAATTCAAATGTGAAATAGATCGACCGTTCTCCTTCATACTTGGACTCCTCACCCGCTTCGGCACAGGACATGATCTTGCTGTTCACATGAATATTAACCGACTGGGAAGTATGATCCGAATACTCGACCGTACAGGTAATCACGGTATTATCTAACATCTGCTGCATACCATTGTTCTCATCCTCCATACTTTTTCCGTCTCCCCAGATCAGGTCAAAAATCTCTTTGCTTTGGTGTCGCTCATTACAAATATTAATCCATGTATACTCATCCGACTGCCTGTTATAATCCAGCGTAAAGGAACGGTATAAGACCGTTTCAAAAGGTCTGGACGGTAAACCGTCATTTTCCTCATTATAATCTCCGCCGATGCTTCCTGTGTTCAATTCCCCCTCATACAACTGCCCGTCTACTATGATCGTCTCATTTTCCGGCTGTACGATCTGAAATGCCCCATTATTGATACTGTAAGTAACCTTTTCAATATGGTCTCCGACACAGGTAAACGGCATATTAATACAATAATCGACTATACCACCGTCTTCCTCATGTCCTCCCATCACCCACGAGTTTGCTTTATCACGGCTGAGCAGCGGAACCGGCTGGCCAGCCAGTAATTGAGTTGACTGTTCTCCTCCTGCCTGCCCTCCGTCAGTTTCAGCAGCTTTCACATGCAGTGTAAACACCTTATCGAGTGCAGAAAGCAGCCCTTCCTCTTCTTTGTCCGTTGTCTCCTGCTCTGAAATGTCTGCTGCTTCCTGGGACGCATCTGCACGGTCTAAGCCATAATGATCCGAATCGTTCCCCGTTGCTTCTTGATTTCCGATATGAATATATTCCAATCTCCCAGCAACAGCAGTTGATACTAAGGCTATTGCAGCGCACGCCGCCACTGCTGCCATAATCTTTGTAATCTTCCGATTCCATTTCATGTTTTCATTTCTTTCCATGTTTTGATTTGTTTCTGTATTTTTCTTCATCGCACTTTTCCCTTCCACAATAATGGTCGAAAAGGCTTCTTCCGCTTTATCTTGAACGATTTTCGGTATATCAACATCACATAAGAAAATATTCTTCTTCGCCATAAGAGCTACCCCTTTCTTTCAATTCCATAATAGTCTCTTGCCAGTTTCTCCCGCGCCCTGTGCAGCCGGGTCTGTACCGTACTCTTCGGAATCCCCAAAATCTTTGCAATTTCATCAATATGATATCCTTCACTGTAAAACAGTGTCATAACGATGCGGTATTTCTCATCCAATAAGGCCAACGCCTCTTTTAATTCCAGATTGTACTCATCGCACGCTGACGGCTCCTCGTACTCCTCCAGGTCTTTTAACTTCTCCGTGGATTTTCTGATCTTATAGCAATTATTAATCAGGATTCTTGTCATCCATGTTTTAAAATATTGAATATGCCTCAGGGTATCTATTTTCTCCCAACAGACAAGTATCGTGTCCTGAATGGCATCCGCCGCATCTTCATCGTTCATCAATATCGCCAACGCAACCCTGTACATATCCGCTAGACATGTCTGCATGAGTTCCGTAAAAGCGTCCGGCTCCCGTCTTTTCGCCTTTCTAACCAGATTTTCCGTTTCTTTGCCTTGCATGAAAGCATTCCTCCTGTGCGCGCAGTTGGTCGCAGACTACTTCGGAGCGTCCTCTTTTTCGTCTACATACATTAGATACCATATTCCCCGAAAAAATCCCATGACAGCCTTATATTTTTGCGCACAAAATTACAGAGGCGGACTCTAAATCCGCCTCCTGTTTACCCTCATCTATTGTTGCCTGCATTTCCCATCAATGTTCAACCATCGCCGGATTAAGAAGAAAATCGTAAACGTTCATGATAAGGATTCCATGTTCATCGTAGTGGAGAGGAACGATATCTTTTGTTACGACTATTTTCCGAAAAGAATCATCAATTTTCCGAAATGGTCTGATTTCCTGCTCCTGTTTTCCGATGTCAGGCAATGAATATGCTGACTGGATATAATACCTCGTTGAACCGGCATTGCAGACAAAATCGACTTCAAGTTGTTTTCGGATTACCTTTCCATTTGCGTCCTTTTGTGCAACGGTTACAACTCCTACATCCACATTATAACCCCTCATACGAAGTTCATTATAAAGTACATTTTCCATCACATGCGTTTGCTCAAACTGTCGGAAGTTGATACGGGAATTTCTCAGTCCTAAATCTGAAAAATAGTATTTCTTAGGTGTTTCAATGTATGCTTTTCCCCGTATATCATACCGCTGTGCAGCTTCCATCAAAAAAGAATCCTCAAAATAATCCAGATACTTTTTAATTGTTGTTGCGGTGATTCTGGACTTTTTAACCGTGTGGAATGTGTTTTTCAACTTCTCAGGGTTTGTCAGCGAACCAACAGAAGAGGATAAAATATTAAGTAAATCTTCCAGTTCACCTTGATTCTTAATCCTGTTTCTTTTATAAATATCACGGATGTATATTTCGTCAAAAAGGCTGTTTAAAGCGGCTGCTTTGTCAGCATCCCCATCTCTGAGAACTACCATCGGTATTCCGCTTTAGAACCGTTTCAAAACAGTCGAGCATTTGCACTTCATCGAGAAGAAAATTCATTTTCCTTTGCAAGAGATTTTTGCAACTATATGCATTTTTCTATTGTATAATAGTATAAGATCGTCAAAAAACAATTACCAACATGCCAACTATAGAAAAGGTCTCCCCTTTTCGCCCTACATACATTAGATACATATTCCTCAAAAAATCTCACTCGATACCTCATTGCATGAATATTTTAATTATGCTACTATTGTTACAGACAGTCGTAAACCCGGCTGTCAGAAAGATTTCGGTAAACAAAACGGGGCTGGAATAAATACCCACATTACCAATCCACCTTAAAATCAGCATAAAGAGGGCGAGTAGACATGTTGAAAAAAATGAAAAAACACCAACGGATGCTGCTAAGCATTCTAATCATTCTCTGTATGGGGATCATCCTTGCCGGCGGTGTTCTTTACCTTAGGACACTGCAGGACTCTTTGAGTAACAATGCTATCCAGAGCGTAATCAGTGCGACCGTACAGCAGCGGCAGTCCTTTGATGAGTTCATCATCCGGGATCGCGAACAGTTGTACGGCTATGCCGACTATTTCTCCGAGCACAGTCACGGCACTCCGGAGGATCTTCAGCAGTTACTAACACTGTTTAAAGGAACCGATGCGGAATGCATCGTAACATGTCTCGACGAGGGTTGGACTTGCGGCAGTCTGCACAGCGATATCCTTCAGTTGGATGAAGAAACGTTAGACATCTACCGCAATCTTCCCGCCAGCGGTGTCCGCGATAATTATATCGGAATTTTCTCCGATGCACCCAAATTCAGCTATTACGAAACGTTCACTTTTCATTCCGGTCATAAAGGATTTATCCAGAAAGAATATAACCGCAGCAAGATTTTGGAGACCTTCACGCTCTCCCTCTATGACGGCAGGGGGTATGGTTATCTTTTGAACCAACAGGGAGATATTCTCCTGCGCTCCGTTCCGAATACCAGCGGCACTGTTTATAGCAATGTTTTCGATGCGCTCACCGATACCCACAGTGCGCAGAAAGACATCGACACTCTAGCAGCGGCGCTGAATGCACGGGAAACCGGCAGTATTACCTTTCAAGGAGACAATGGCAGATTCATTTATACCTATACTCCGCTGGAAAGTGTAAACGACTGGTATATGCTTTCCATCGTCCCATTGGATGCCATCAACGCCGAGACAGAAGGAATCCTGCAATACAGCCAGATGTCACTGATCATCCTGGTTGTGATTGTGTTTATCTGCGTTATGTTCGCTCTGCTGGTTCGGCGTACACAGCGTGATATGCAGGCAAAGGATAACGAAATCGCCTATCAGGAACAGCTTTTTGATATCTTCGCTACATACCTTTCCAACAATACCAACGATGTGTACCTGATGCTGGATCATGAGACTCATAACCTTGAGTATATCAGCCCAAATGCGGAAAGAGTGATGGGTGTCAAACCTGAGGAACTGATCGACTACATTCATTCCTCCGACTTAGCCAGAGATCCCGATGAAACACAGGAATATTATGCCAAAGTAATGGATTTAGGGTCTGACAACGCCTCGTTGACGCGGAATACCGAGCGGATTGACCCCCGGACCGGCGAGCGCAAATATTATCTGGAAACTGCCTACTGCACGACTATTCAGGGGCAGATGAAATGGGTTTCCTATATTTCTGACCGAACCAACGAACGCAAGACACAGGATTCTCTTGCAGAAGCCCTGGAGATGGCACAGACCGCTAATAAAGCCAAAACCGCTTTTCTCAGCAATGTCAGCCACGACATACGCACTCCGATGAACGCCATCACGGGATTTTTATCTCTTATCAAAGAAGAGGATATCCCCGAAGCGGTGAAAGATTATGTCCAGCGTATTGACGCCGCCAGCCAACACCTGCTAGGGCTGATTAATGATGTACTGGATATGAATAAGATCGAGAGCGGCAACACCACCCTGAGTATCTCAGAAATGGATATGGCAGAAATCATCGAAGAGATTAACACGATCATTCGTCCCCAGGCAAAAGCGAAGAACCAGACTTTTGATATTTTTGTCTCACATCTGGAAGACGAATTTCTGTTAGGGGATAAAATGCGGATTAACCAGATTTTGATCAACCTACTGTCCAACGCCGTAAAATATACCCCAAATGGTGGAACGATTCAGCTTCGGGTGGAAGAATTGTCACAGATTGTCACCACTTACAGACATCTGCGCTTCACGGTAAGCGATAACGGACTCGGCATGAGCGAGGAATACCAGAAAGTGATTTTTGAACCTTTTACCAGGGAAGAAACGAAGATTACCCATGAGATTCAAGGCACCGGCCTAGGCATGGCGATCACCAGGAGCCTGGTAGAATTAATGGGCGGTGTCATTCATGTGGAAAGCGCACAGGGCAAGGGCAGCACCTTCACGATCGATCTGGAACTGCGTATCCAGCAAAAAGAAGAGGAAGATCCCGGATTCTGGAATGACCATAAGGTATCCCGAATGATTGTGACGGATGACGAAGAGGAAGTCTGTCTCAACATTGTCAAGGTTATGTCCAAAGTAGGTGTATCCACAGACTACGCTACCGATGGTGAAACCGCTGTCCGCATGATGAGGGAACGCCGCGAGGCGGGCATTCCATACGATTTGATTCTGTTAGACTGGCAGATGCCTAATCTGAACGGTCTGGAAACTGCGCGTCTCATCCGCCAGAATTATTCGGACAAAATTCCCATTCTTCTTCTCAGCGCCTATGATTGGAGCGAGATCGAGAATGAGGCAATCGAAATAGGCATCAGTCATTTCATGCCGAAACCATTCTTTATGAGTACTTTCAAGGACACGATTCGTCGAGTGATGGGTGTCCAGAAGAAGGAGCAGATCCGTCACGCAGATGTTGTGCGGGGCAAAAAGATTCTGGTGGTCGATGACATCGACACCAACCGGATGATCCTAGTCAAAATACTCAGTTCCTTAGGCGCCGTCTGCGATACTGTCACCAACGGGCAAGAGGCGGTGGACGCTTTTGAAAAATCCCAGCCAGGCGACTATGACCTGATTCTCATGGATGTGCAGATGCCCGTGATGAATGGTTACGATGCCACCCGCGCTATCCGAAACAGCAGCAGTCCTTCGGCAAAGACTATCCCCATCATTGCCATGACCGCCAACGCCTTTGTGGATGATGTGCGGGAAGCGCTTGAAGCCGGCATGGATGCTCATATTGCCAAACCAGTGCAGCTTGATAAACTGAAAACCACTATCCAACAGGTGTTGGACAGCCGGCAGGGACAGACTAACTAAAAAGACCCAAAACACTGAACTCATGGGAAAACACGAGTATTACACTCTCAGACGTTCCTCAATGGATGTCAGCGCAATTTAATACTTTGCCTGGCATCCATATTAAACGGTTGTCATCAGTCCAAGCTTTATTGCTCCCATAATTCCTGGATTTTCTCCCAATGCTGGCGGCACTATGTAATCCTCTATAGACTCTTTCAACATTTCATGCGAAATATAATTATTCAATAATCGCTTTACTTCTTTTCTAACCAATGCAAACAAATTTCTCTGATGCATGACACCTCCCCACAAAATAATCTTTTGAGGTGAATATGCAAGTATATAATTTACAATCGCCTGTGCGATATAATATGCTTCGAGTTTCCACACTTCTTCCCGGTCTGCCAATTCAACAGCCTTCTTTCCCCATCTTGCTTCAATCGCAGGACCTGATGCTAATCCTTCCACACAATTCTTGTGAAAAGGACAGCATCCCTCATAGAAATCTTCGGAATGTTTGGCAAGTAAAATATGTCCCGCTTCCGGATGGACCAATCCATGCAATAATGCTCCATTTAAATAAACACCAACGCCTACCCCTGTTCCTACCGTAATGTAAATGGCATTTTCCATCCCTTGCGCCGCACCCCATGTTACTTCGCCTAAAACTGCACCATTGACATCCGTGTCAAATCCGACCGGTATCTCCAGCGCTGTCTCAAATGTTCCTACCACATTACAATTTTCCCATCCCTTTTTCGGTGTCTTTGTAATATAACCATATGTCTTTGACTGCCTGTTTAAATCAATCGGTCCAAAACATCCAATTCCAAGCGCTTTTATATCCCATGGCTTAAAATATTGGAGTAAATTATCAAACGTTTCTTTCGGCTGTCCGGTTGGGAATATCATTTTATCTATAATGGTTCCATTCTCATCCCCAATCGCACAGACCATTTTGGTGCCTCCGGCTTCAATGCCTCCAATCATCATACCAACTTTCCTCCTATACCAATTTTCGTTTACCAGATCAATATTCCTGTCAATTTATAGAGCGCCTCAATAAAAAAGTAATCTGCTAACATTTCTCTGAAAGTTCCCGACGTCTTTTCCTAACCGGACATGTAGTGTCAAGTGTAGTATACTGGAATCAAATATAATTTTCTATCCATGATAGTATATTTTATTTTATCACGCGCATACTATATTTTGCAAAAACTTTATAATTTATATAACTTTTTGCATTTCTAATGCAAAAACTTTGCATTTTCAAATACTTATTGTATAATATTTGCAAAGGTAGGTGGATATATGATAGCAAGAAACGAATATTTAGAAAATATAATCAGTTTTCGGGATAAGCATCTGATCAAAGTCGTAACCGGAATACGCCGCTGCGGAAAATCCACATTATTTGAACTTTATCAGGAATATCTTTTGCAAAATGGTATACAGCCTGAGCAGATTATAGCATACAATCTCGAAGCAGGCGAATACACCGATATCGAAGACAGCAAAACCTTATTCAAATTAATTAATGAACGACTTCAACCCGACAAAATGAATTATATCTTTCTGGACGAAGTACAGCGCGTAACCGATTTCCAGAAAGCCGTAGATTCACTTTTTATCAAAAAAAATTGCGATGTCTACATCACCGGCTCCAATGCCTACCTGTTATCCGGTGAACTCGCCACGCTCCTATCGGGACGTTATGTGGAAATTAAAATGCTGCCGCTCTCCTTCAAAGAATTTGTATCCGCTCATGCGGCAGACAGCAACCTAAACCAGCTCTACCAGGACTATATCCATAATAGTTCTTTTCCATATGCCCTGGAACTTACAAGACCCAAGGATATCCGCCAATATCTTGAAGCAATCTACGACTCGATTGTCTTAAAGGATATTATATCCCACCGGCGTATTCCCGACGTAGATATGTTGAAAAGTGTCACGCGATTTCTGTTTGACAACATCGGCAACTTATGCTCCACAAAAAAAAATTGCCGACACCATGACAAGCGCCGGGCGGAAAATTGCAGTCCATACAGTAGAAAAATACTTGGAGGCACTAACCGAAAGTTTCATTTTCTATCAGGTTGGACGTTATGATATCAAAGGCAAACAATATTTAAAGACCGGAGACAAATACTATGCTGCCGACCTCGGATTGCGCTACACTATCCTTGGCAACAAGAAAGCCGACGATGGACATATTCTGGAAAATATCGTTTACTTAGAACTTCTTCGTCGGGGATACGATGTCTATATCGGTAAAATAGGAAACACAGAAGTTGACTTTATCGCAATCGGTGAAGAGGGGGAAGAATATTATCAAGTCGCATACACCATAATCGATGCGGACGGTAAAACGTTGGAACGCGAGTTATCACCACTCAACGCCATCAAAGACCACAATCCAAAATATCTTCTGACAATGGATTATGGCTCGATGGTTTCCCATAATGGAATTAAGCAGATCAATGCCCTAGAATGGCTTATCAGAAAATAATCTCCAGGCTAACTCGTCAATCCCATCACCTCATCTACCGGGAGCGCCAGAACGATTCCGCGTGCGTCTGTCCCCAAACCGCACACACTCGTGATCGCCGCCATTGTCTCACTCTTTTTGTCTCTCGGAACGACAATCATAACAAAATCCTGTTCTTCCTGCATGGAAATGCCGAAGTGATGGCTTACCTGTTCCGAACTGCGCCTGCGTCCCTTCATGACTGTACCGCCCTTCGCTCCTGCATTTCTTGCCGCATCTACTACGTCATCGCTATAACCGCTCGCCACGGAAACCCAGATCACTGCATACTCTGACTTCTCTTTCATCTCTTCTTCATCCCCTTTCAGCGCCTCCTTCATCTCATCCCGCGCCGCATCATTTAAGATCTGTAAAACATGACTCTGACATCCACTCACCGGAATCGTAATGGCTATACCGCCGCCCCTGTGCCGGAAAGAAAGCTGCCTGTTCATCGTCTCAAACAAAGGCTGCACCTGGGACTTCGCAAGTAACGTCGCCGTCAGAAGCCTTGTCGTCCCACGCAAGCCGAAAATATCCATCATTTCCGAGGGTGCCGTTCCTTTGCCCCTGAACTGGAAACACAGAGGAGCATTCATGGAATCCAGAATTTCCTCTAACTTTTTCTGATCTTCCTCCCGCGTGATCGTAATGACCAGTCGCGGAATAATCTGCTGATTCCTTCGATCTGCCATATCACTCTTCCTCCAAATCAACGATTTCATCTTCTGATTCACTGCTTACATCGTCCAGATCAATAACTGTGTCGTCAAAATCAATGATCGTATCCTCAAATTCAACAACCGCATCTTCCGAAATTGCCAGCGCCGGCTGGCGAACTGCTTTTGTTCTGCGCTCATACACAAGCCCCATAACCTGTATTGCAATCAACGGTGCAAGCGCAACCAACGCCACGATACCGAAAGCGTCCGTAACCACATTCCCGCCTAACGCCGTACAGGCTCCCATCGCTAACGGCAGCAGGAACGTAGATGTCATAGGCCCGCTGGCTACACCGCCGGAGTCAAATGCGATACCCACGAAAACCGGCGGCACCAGCCTGCTCAAAATAAGCGCCAGTGCATATCCCGGAATAACAATCCAGTAAATACTGATACCACTCAAAACACGTGTCATAGAAAGCGCTACCGCACATGCGACACCGATCGACATGGATGCATTCATCATTTTATAAGAAACCATTCCACCGGTGATTTCTTCTACCTGCTCATTCAAAACCCGGACAGCAGGCTCCGCCTTTACAATATAATATCCTATCACAATTCCAATAGGAACTAAAGCCCATTTAAACACGCTGTCTGCAAGTCCTTCACCAAGCAGGCTTCCTACCGGAGCAAATCCGACATTCACGCCGGTGAGGAACAGTATAAGCCCGATCACAGTATACCCAAATCCCACAGCCATTCTCTGTACCTGACGTTTCCGGTAACTGCGCGTAAAAATCTGAAAGACGAAAAATACCCCGACAACCGGCAGAACACTGCGCAGTACTTCCGCCGCGTAATCGGGCATGGATTTCATAAATTCTTTCGCCACATCCTGCGTTGTCACAAGCTGGGGAATCTGTACAGCCGTGTAGACCGCCTCCGTAGGGTGGTAAAAAATCCCCAATAGCAACACCATCAGAATCGGTCCCACGCTACACAGCGCAATCAGACCGAAACTGTCATTGCTTCCGTCTTTATCGCTCCTTGCCGCAGAGAGTCCGACACCCATCGCCATGATAAACGGCACCGTCATAGGTCCGGTTGTCACACCACCCGCATCAAAAGCAACCGCAATAAACTCTGACGGTGAGAAAAAGGACAATAGAAACATAAATATGTATAATCCCGCCAACAATATAGAGAGCTTGATCTTAAACAGAATACGCAGAAGTGCAACCACGGTAAAAACACCCACGCCCGCTGCTACCGTCCAGATCAGCACCATGTTCGGAATCGCCGCCACCTGATTCGCCAGCACCTGTAGATCCGGCTCCGAGATTGTAATGATCGCTCCCATTAGGAAACAAACAGCCGCCATCATCGAGACGCTCTTAAACTTCACCAGCCTGCCGCCGACGCCCTGACCGAGCGGTGTCATCGCCATCTCCGCGCCAAGCTGGAAAAATCCCATTCCCACAATCAATAGGATCGCACCCACTAGAAACAGAACCAGCGTGCTGACCGCCATAGGCACTAAAGTGATACTCAGCACAAGCACAATCAGCGTAATTGGCAACACGCTTGAAAGGGATTCTCTGATTTTTTCTTTTAATTTTTCATTCATCTGATCCGACCATCTCCCTTCCAAAACAATGTATGTAGATATCTTACCGTATATTAATAAATAATGAAATGGAAATGCACGCTAAGAATTTGTTAAACATAAAAATAAGAGCAGGGAAAAGTTCTCCTTTTCTCTGCCCTCGCTTCGTCTTCCTTAACCAATCGAAATATGATACTGCCTATTCGTCCTCCCCAATATCCTGAGCTGCCGCAATCGCAGAAACCACCGAAGACACAACCGCAATCACCACGGGAATAATGACAACTATCAAGCCGCCCGCTAATAATAAAAACATAACAACTCACCTCCTACACATCTGCTAACTGATATTTATTGTACACGCAATGGACTTGCTTTGCAACTGGTTTGTTTCCAATTTTCCCTACTCAATCGACTTCAACGACTCCGCCATATTGATCTTCTCCAGTTTAAAAAACATGATCCCATTCACAAACATGGCAAATACAAACGTAAGCAAGAAACTCAGCCCATAGCCGAGCGGACTAACATACGTCCGGAAAGACATCATATCTATGTTGATGTTATACATGATAAACCAGTGAAGCCATTTACCAAAAAGCAATCCTAGCAAAGCTCCCAGTCCGGTAAGGATCAAATTCTCACGGAAGACATAATCTGCCGTCTCTTTTGCATAAAAACCCAATACTTTGATCGTCGCAATCTCGCGTATCCTCTCCGTGATATTAATATTCGTCAGATTATAAAGGACAATGAAAGCAAGGAAGCCCGCACACAAAATAATCAGCGCAACAATGTAGTCCATACTCTGCATCATCGTGGCAATCCTGTCCCGCGTATCCTGAACGGTTGAAACAGAAAGCACATTATCACGACCAGACACCATCGCTGCCGCCGCATGGACATCCGTCCCCTCCGTCACGACCGCATACGCGCTCTTATATTCCGGCTCCGCGCCGATCTGTGCCCTGTATGTTTCCTCACTGATATAAATATAATTGTACACATAATTATCGCATAAAGCCGTGATCTTCACACGGATGCTATGCATATCATTATCCCGCAAAACGACCTCGTCACCGACCTTGATTCCCATCATTTTTGCAATCTTAGCGGTTATGACAGCCTCATCTTCCACAGGGTAGGGAATTGCCTCGCCTTTCTCGGTATGCAGGTCTATGAAATTCGTGATCTCATCCACATTTTCGGGAATCATCATATAAATCGATTTTGTCTTTCCCCCGAAATCTAAATCCGCACTCTCCTCATAGCGGTATGCCGTGCGCGCAAAAACACCCTGCATCTGTTCTTCCAGTTCCTTCCTATCCTCTTCCGCCACCGGTTCATCAAAGGATATCCCGATATCGTAGACCTGAACCTCGTCATACTGTCGATCCGCCACATTTGTTATGGAATCCTTGATGCCGAAACCCGCCACGAGAAGCGCGGTACATCCGCTGATGCCAAGTACCATCATGAAAAATCTTTTCTTATATCTCACAAGATTCCTGACGGAAACTTTATGCAGGAATTTAAGCCTTTTCCAGATAAAAGTAATCTTTTCCAGAAAAATGCGTTTTCCATTTTTGGGCGCTTTCGGACGGATCAGGTTTGCGGGCACACTGTATAATTCATAGCGGCAGGAAAAGAACGCAGCCCCCACGGAACACAGGATTGCAACAAGCACCGAGAAAAATGCCAGCCAGCCGTTAAAAACATATGTAACCTCGCCCATGCTGTACATGATGCGGTATCCTTCCCATATCGCCTTGGGGAAAAGCCATGTCCCGCCTATAAGCCCCACTAACGCCCCGACGGTCGCCGCACTTCCTGCATAGAACATAAATTTTGCCATGATGGCGGCATTACTGTAACCGAGCGCTTTCAAAACACCGATCTGCGTCCTCTGTTCCTCCACCATCCGATTCATGGTTGTCATACAGATCAATGCTGCAACCAGAAAGAAAAAGATCGGAAAAATATTGGAAACCGCCTCCACAACATCCGTGTCGCTGTCATAACATACATACCCTATATTCGTGTCCCTTGTCAGAACATACTGATCGGGTTCTTCAATGTCGGCAAGCTCCTCGCGCGCATCATCAATCTTCTTCTGCGCATCCGCAATCTCCTCGTCAAATTCCGCTTTTGCATCTTCATACTCTGCCTTGCCCTCTTCCAAATCTATCCGCGCTTGCCGGAGCTCTTCTTCACCGTCAAGCAGTTCTGCTTCTTGAGATTCCAATTCCGATTCCGCCGCCGCAATCTGTTCCCTGCCTGCCTGAATCTGCGCCCTGCCTGCTACAATCTGCTCCATAACCGCCTGCATTTGTGTCGCACCGCCTGCCATCTGCGCCATGTCTGCCTGCGTCTGCGCCTGCACTGCGTCGCTTGTCATTTGTGCCACGCCCGCCTGCATCTGTCCCTGCACTCCGCCTGCCATCTGTGCCATGTCTGCCTGTGTCTGCACTGTGCCGCCCTGCATCTGTGCTTCCATCATCGCAAGCTGTGCTTCCTGTTCATCCAGTTCCGCCTTCTGTGCGCGCAGAGTATCCCACGCGTCCGCAATCTGCTCCCTACCGTCCTCTATCTCTTTCTCATGATCTGTTATCTCTGCTTCTCCGTCCAGAATATCCTGCCATGCCTGTTCCAATTCCTCCTCGGCTTCCGCGCTCTTGTCGTCCAGCTCCGTCTGTGCATCGTCGATTTTTGCCTGCGCTTCATCGATCAATTCCTGATACCTGCTGCGAACTACCTCTTTTGTTTTCTCCTCAATCCCGTCCTGCACGGAATCAATATAATCTTCATACTCGTCCGTATAGACATCATATTTTTCTCTCAAGGTGAGAAATACTTCCGTCAAATACTCACTGTCAAAAGATTTCTTCGGCACATAGGCAAACGCCTCAACCTTTCCATCACCGATCGATGTCGTACCGCGTTCAAAATTAATATAGTATGGAGTCCGCGCAATTCCCACCACAGTATAGCTACGGTTCTGGAACATTTCCAACGTATCCTCGTCGTTCTCGTCCGTCACCGTAAATACAGAACCGAGTGTCGCTTCCGTATACTTAGCGGAATCTAAGACGCACTCGTCTTCGCTCTGCGGCATCCGTCCCGCAGTCAGCACAATTTTATTGATCGTATCCGGCAGGGCATGTATTTTATAGACAGACTCATTTCCCTCGTCGATCCGGCACAAGGCATCCAGCGAGATCGTTCCTTCGATATCTTCCACTTCGTCCATCTGCGCCAATTTATCAATGTCTTCGTCGGTAAAACCAATCGTAGACAGCAGTCGGAAATCAAAAAAATTTTGTTCCCTCAAATAATCGTTCTCGGTCGTAATCATCGCCGGTTTCGTCATTTTTAACCCCGCAAAAAGCCCAACGCCTAACATCACGATCGCCAAAATCGCCAGATACCTTCCGAAACTCGCTTTTATTTCCCTAATTGTCGTTTTAATCATCCCACTGCTCATGCGCCGACTCCTCTTATACCGATGCTGAATATCGTTTAATCAGATATTTATTGCCATTTTAACAATCACCACTCAATCTGCTCCACCGGAACGATATGTTCATTCATCTCCATCTTTTGAACCGTGCCGCTCTTGACTGTAATAATTCTATCCGCCATCGCAGTCAGAGCCTGATTATGTGTTATCACGACTACCGTCATGCCTTCCTTGCGGCATGTGTCCTGCAGAAGTTTCAGCACCGCTTTACCCGTATTGTAATCCAGTGCGCCCGTCGGTTCGTCACACAGCAATAGCTTCGGATTCTTGGCGAGCGCCCTCGCAATCGCTACTCTCTGCTGTTCACCGCCGGAAAGCTGTGCCGGGAAATTCTCCGCCCTGTCTTTCAAACCCACCATTTCCAGAACTGACATAGCATCCATCGGATCTTTGCAGATCTGCGCCGCCAGTTCCACGTTTTCAAGCGCAGTCAGATTTTGCACCAGATTATAGAACTGGAAAACAAAGCCGATCTCAAACCGCCTGTACGTCGTCAGTTTTTTGCTGTTGTATGCGGAAATTTCCGCGCCGTCCAGCATGACCTGCCCGGAAGTAAGGCTGTCCATGCCGCCAAGAATATTCAATATCGTGGTTTTCCCCGCGCCGGACGCTCCCACCACCACACAAAACTCTCCTTTATCAATCGTAAAATTGACATCTTTCAGTGCTTCGATGTCCACCTCTCCCATATGATACGTTTTGCTGACATTTTTAAATTCTACAAATCCACCCATGCTTTTCTGACCCTTTCCGATTCTCTGCGATCACTTGATTGTTTCGTATATTGCCCTAACTTCTTTCTATTCCCCACGATATCTTATTCGTATCTTACTATCCTGATTCTTCTTAGCATTTTATCATAGGAACCTGCTTACCGAAATAGCAAAAAGATAAAAATTTGATTAAAAAAGAATCCCATCGGTAAAATCAAACATGAAAAGTTTTGATTTCCGCAAGATTCTTTTTCATTTCTTATAAACACAGTTCCATTTTAAAAGGGCTTACACCCATCAGCTCCACGCTTCTTGCATCCGGTTGTGAAAAGCCGGCGTATACTTCAAAATGTGTGCCGTCGGCAATCCGTGCCCCGTCATGATCAACGACAGAAAACGCCTTGCCGGAAACAATTAATTCTGTCTCTATCATCTCTCCGGCTTTCATATGAACACGTCGGAAAGCGCATAACGCAGGATTCGGCGTCGCATATTTGGAATCCACGTTTTTTATAGAAACCTGTACAACGTCGTCCGTGTCGCGTGCTCCATTATTGACAGCTTTTACTTTGATATGAATGTCCGGAAGCCCAAGCGCATCTCTTTTTTCCGAAATTTCTGTCACCTCCGCACTCATGACTGCTGTTTTCCCATAGGTCAGCCCGAAGCCGAAGGGATACTGCGCAGCATATTCCATATAGCGGTAGGTTCTTCCCTTCATGCTGTAATCCGTAAAATCGGGAAGGTTTTCCAAATTATGATAAAAAGTGACTGGCAGCTTGCCGGAAGGCGATACGTCTCCGAACAAAATATCCGCAACACTGCTGCCGCCCCTCGCACCGGGATACCAGAGCTGTAGGACCGCATTAAAATGCTTCGCAGCATAGCTTAAATCAATGGCGCTTCCCGCCATCAGACAGAGAACTACCGGCTTGCCGACTGCGGCAACTTTTTCCATCAGATCCCTCTGCGGTTTTGGCAGAAGCAGATCCAGTTTGTCGCCGGATGCATAACTATTGCCGGTATCGCCCTCTTCGCCTTCCAGCGTCTCATCCAATCCAACACACAGCACGACCACGTCGCTATGTTCCGCTACGATCTGCGCTTCCGCTAATCTGTCGCCTTTCATCGCGAGAGATTCCGCCCGCTCCTCAAACAGAGGGCTGCCCTCTGAAAACAAGACTCTTGCCTTTCCTTCTGTATACAGTTTCATTCCTTCTAACACGGTCACATACTCGGAAGACGTTCCGTGGTAATTTCCTATCAGCGCGCTCCTGCTGTTCGCATTAGGGCCGATCACGCCAATGGTTTGGATCTTGCCAAGTTCAAGCGGAAGAATACCGTCATTCTTAAGCAGCACAATACTCTCCTTCGTGATGCGATCCGCGAGCGCCCTATGCCGCTCACACTCCACTGCTTCATAGGTAATCGTATCATATTCTGTCCGATCAAACAATCCCAGCAGATAGCGGGTCGTAAAAAGGCGCACCGCCGCCTCTGTAATCGCCTCCTCCGTAACCAGCCCCTGTTGATATGCTGACATAATATGTAAATAGGTAAAACCACAGTTCAGATCACAGCCTGCATTTAATGCCATAGCCGCCGATTCCGCCGGCGTGGATGTCACCATATGGTTTTCATGAAAATCTTTGATCGCCCAGCAATCGGATACAAAATGTCCGTCAAATCCCCATTTTCCGCGCAAAGTATCACGAATCAATGTGATGCTTCCACAGCACGGCTCTCCGTTCGTCCTGTTATACGCACCCATGACCGCCTCCACATGGGCTTCTTTGACCAATGCTTCAAAAGCAGGCAAGTAGGTTTCTTCCATATCTTTCATCGTCGCCTCGGCGTTAAATTCGTGGCGAACCGCCTCCGGACCGGAATGCACCGCAAAATGTTTCGCACATGCCGCCGCCTTCATCGTTTCCCCATCCCCTTGAAGCCCTTTTACGTATGCAACTCCTAGTCTGGATGTGAGATAAGGATCTTCTCCATAAGTCTCATGTCCCCGCCCCCATCTTGGATCGCGGAAAATATTTACGTTTGGCGACCAGAATGTCAGCCCTTTGTAGATATCCCTGTCATTATGCGCGGCATATTCATTATATTTGGCTCTGCCTTCCGTCGCAATGCAGTCAGCGATCTTACCGATCAATTCATCATCAAAAGACGCCGCCATGCCAATCGCCTGTGGAAAAACGGTCGCAACGCCCGCCCGCGCCACACCGTGCAGGCTCTCGTTCCACCAGTTATACGCCGGAACATTCAGCCTCTCGATCGCCGGCGCATCATACTTAAGCTGTCCGGCGCGCTCCTCCAACGTCATGTGGCTGACCAGCTCTTCTGCTCTGCGCCTTGCTTCTTCTTTTTTCATACAATAGATTTCCTTTCTTTTCTTCAACTTTTATGCGGTAACATTTGATCTTGTTTTCTGTCCTCTAAAGTTCCTGCCTGCATCGGTTATTGCCACTTTTTCTCTCATGCGATATAATAGACGCAGACTACTGAGTCTGCGTCACAAGAATTGCTGCGCAATTCTTGCTGGTGTCGCCTAGTATTACAGCTTCTATGGTTATGATACAATAATTTTAGTATTAAGTCTTTCTATTTTTCTCAAAAACAGGCTTAATGTACTATGATAGGAGTAATTACAATGGATTCTAAAGAACAAATTACCCCCCCCCACTATGAACAGCCGGTCTCTAATTTCATGGGCAGATCGCTAAGCGGTTCTCGTGAGTTTGTAGATTTTATTCCCGAATCACATCTGCGCATCTGGTACAACAATCAGATTGAAGGATATGCAAACCACTACCATAACGCCATGGAGATCATTGTCTGTGCAGAAAACCAATACGATATTCTTTCAAATAACCAGACTTACACGTTGAATGTGGGGGACATCCTGATCATTCCCCCTTTTATGCTGCACGAACTTCACAGCAAGCCCTATGGTTCCCGTTTCATCTTTCTGATCGATATCGATATGCTGAGGTGTTTTCAAGACTTTAAAACCATAGATCCCATCCTGATGGAGCCTTATCTGTGCACTGCCGCTTCCCATCCTGACATTTACCAGCATATACACAGCTCGCTTATGAAGATGGCAGATATCTATTTCTCGCAGGATATTTTCTGGGAGACATCGATCTATGTTATTCTGATGGATATCATCATGACCATCGGGCGTAATTATTTTTATAATAAAACAGAGGGTGAAAGCATCCATACCGATGATAAACGGTTTGAATACTATGAGGTCTTTGCGAATCTGCTCAATTTTATCGACGCACATTACACAGAGGAACTAACGCTTGAACAAATGGCGAATTACATCGGGTTTTCCAAGTATCACTTTTCCCGGCTGTTTAAGCAATACACCAATATTACTTTTCACAATTATCTCTGTCATAAACGCATTCACGCCGCCCAATCCATGCTCACCGCAGATAAGAATCTTTCTGTCACGGATATTGCTTTTCAGGTCGGCTTTAATAATCTGACGACTTTTTGCAGATGTTTTAACAAATACACAAACTGCTCACCGACAGAATACCGCAACAAACTGCGACGTGAAGAAATATCCTAATCTCTTTTTGAAAAGGGCAGAAGAAACTCCTCTGCCCCTTTTGTTACCTTCTATCCCTTGACGCCGCCAAGCGCTACACCGGCAATAATATATTTTGACAAAAGCAAATATACGATAATCAAAGGCATTACCGTCAGGGTCAGTCCCATGTAGACCGAACCGTATTCCGTTTTATAAATATCTCCTTTTAACAGGCTGACCATGATTGGCATGGTGTATTTTTTCTGGTCTGTCAGCAGTACCAAGGGCGTAAACAAATTGTTCCAGCTTGCCACAAAACTGAAAATCGCCTGCGTTGCAATCGCCGGTTTCATGATCGGCAATACGATCCTGTTAAAAATCATAAACTCTTTCGCACCGTCGATTCTTGCCGACTGTACAATCTCCATAGAAAGCGTAGGATATAAATACTGCCTCATGAAAAATACCATCGAAGGCGACGCAATCGCCGGCAGGATCAGCATGGACAAACGGTTTGTCATATGAATCTTATAAACCATCTGGTAAAAACCGATCATCGTCACCTGCGCGGGAATCATCATGACTACCATGATGAAACTGAAAAATGCATTTCTCAGTTTCCAATGATACGCAACCTGTGCATATGCCGTCAGTGATGAAAAATATACGGCAAGCGCTGTAGCCCCTATGGAGATAAGCAGGGAGTTCATAAATCCTACCATCGGATTAAAACTTTTGCCAAGCAGGATCTTGATGTTATTGATCATATACTTTGATGGTATGAGGGAAATCGCATGTTGCTGTATCTGTGTTGTCGATCTGGTTGCATTCACAATCATAATCCAGAACGGTAGAATACTCAAGACTGCAAGGAAAATACATACCACATAAATAATAATCTTCATAGTTTTGTTTTCTTTATTTTTTAACATGATGCATTCCCCTTTCCGGATTTCATACGCATCCTATATTGTTTTTGCTGCTGTTTAATCTGCTTGCGAAGCTGTGCTTCGTCTTTATCTCTCATGACAAAGAACATGAGCGCCGCGAGGATACCGATAATCACAAACATAACCATACTTGCCGCCGCTGCCCTGTTATACATATAGCTTCCGCTGAACGCCTGATTATAGATAAACAAGCTTGTTGTAAGCGTCGCGTTATCTGGTCCGCCGTTCTGGAACAATTTCGGGATATCGAACATATTAAGACCGCCGATCAAGCTGGTGACAAGCGTAAACAACAGGATTGTTTTCACATTCGGTAATGTGATATAGAAAAATGTCTGCACGCGGTTCGCACCGTCAACTTCCGCCGACTCGAAAATCTCCGGGCTGATTCCTAAAATACCGGAAATTAGTGTAATCATTGTGGAACCATACCACATCCATGTCTGGATAAAAATAACAACTCCCCTCGACACAGCCTTGCTTCGCAATAATTCCACGGGCTTATCCACAAATCCAAATCTTACTAGCAAGTCGTTGACCGGTCCCATCGGATAACCGAAAAACCCGCTGAACAAAATAGCGATGGTTGCCGCCGTGATAATGTTCGGCATATAGAGCAATACTTTGAACGCGCCCTGCCCCTTTACCTTGCTTCTCTTGTCTGTAAACCATGCCGCCAGCAAAAGCGCCAGTAAAATCTGCGGAATAAAGTTTGAAAGCCAGATTACAACCGTGTTTTTAAATGCCTGCTGGAACGACGGACTCGTCAATACAACATTAAAATTCCTGAACAGATCATCCGTCAGAAAATGAATATCTGTCATTCCCAGACCTTTTAGATCGGTAAATCCGATCACCGCCGTATAGACGGTCGGATACAATGAAAACAGAAGAAATGCAACTACAAAAGGAATGCTGAAAATATAGCCGTATTTCGCGTATCTGTCATACCCCGGTTTTTTACTCTTCATTTGACCACCTTCCCTAAAACACTCTTTTATGGAGGAAGCGGAACAGACGATAAACTGTCCGCCCCGCTTCTCGATGTAATATCCACTTATGTCATTTTAAGAGTGCAGTATTTACTCTACAATAACATCTAAGTTATCAGCTACCTGCTGTTTAAAGTCTGCGATCGCCTGCTCGCGTGATTTATTACCCGACGTGTACTCACTCACCTGATCTCTCCAATATGTATTGATCGTCTCGTCATACTGTGTTAAGTTCGTGCCTTTTGCGTACTGGTTCGCAGGAACAAATGCGTCAAACATATTCTGTCCGCCAAGGAAATCTACGGAACCGTCAGACATAGACATTACCGTACCGCTTGCCACTGCATCCTTCGTACCGCCCTCACCATTCAGTGTGCCGTTCGCCCATTTATACTGAAGACCTTCTTCCGTACAATCCAATGTAATCCACTCGATGATCGCGCCGACTGCATCTGCCTTTGCCGTATCTTTGTTTGCAAGAACCCATGTACCGCCCCAAAAGAAACCGATCGGCGGCTCGCATACTGCCCAGTCACCATATGTTCCCTCTCCTACAGCTTCACCGCCGCAGTTAGGAGCCATCGTGTAGTTGATCAGCCATGCCGGACCGAAGAAACCGAAAATCTGCTTTTCTCCTTCACCTTTCATGTCTGCAAACCATGCATCCTGCCAGTCCTTTGTATCATTGTGATATCCGTTATCCTTCAACTGTTTGGACAGATCAAGGAACTCTTCACGCTTCGGGTCAATATTCAGCTTGCCGTCAACAATCCAGCCCGTATCGGAACTGTTCTCAACTGCGTGCCACATATCGCCATCACCGGAAATAATACCATAATTCTTAGCCTTCAATTCTTCTGCCGCCGCAAAGAACTGATCCCAGCCGGGTCCGATCTTCTTGGCAATTTCAGCCGGATCATCTGTTCCCCATACATCCTGCGCGATGGAACGGCGATAGATAAATGCACCGCCGGTTGCCTGATATCCTAATGCCACCAGCTTGCCATCGGGGTTTGTTCCGATATCAACTGTGTACTGTGCAATATCCGCCGCTTTGAGAGACGCATCTACGTCGATCCCCATATCTTCATAAGGCATCGCATACTGGCTTGCATCACCCTGCGTATATTTCAATACGAATGCCGCCTCTGCACAATAGATGTCCGGAGCCTCTGCTCCGCCTGCCGCTAATGCCTGGTCCAGAGCGGGCTGATAAGCGCCGTCTGTCGTAGCAATAATTGTTGTATTGATATCGTATCCGAAATCAGGATGCGCTTCTACAAACTTCTCAACCATTCCCGGAACTTCGTCTGTGAAAGCCCACACATTAATTGTCTGGGAGCTGCTGCTTCCACTGTCAGATGCGGTTTCACTGCCTGCGGAATCCCCGCTATCCGACTCATTAGCGGTCTCGCCGCTGTCACTTGCTGCCGTACTGTTATCTGCTGTCTGTCCGGAAGATGCGCCGCTATCGCCGCATCCGACTAACAGAGAAGACACCATACAAGCACACAGCATACATGCTACTAGCTTCTTCATTTTCTTCCTCCTTTTAACATTTGAATAAGGTTTTCTTGTACCCGTTATCCTTGGAATAAATTGCTGTTTCCTTGTGTGATAACGTAGTTTTATTGTAGACATTTCTGCTGTTTTATTCTTTACACTTTTTGCTTTCAATTCAACAAATATTGCTATGTGTGAAAAGGCAGAAAAAAAAAGAAGTGTTGATAAACAACACTTCCATATCTTAGCCCATCGGTAGATAGAAACGGAGAAAGAGGGATTTGAACCCTCGCGCCGCGCAAGCGACCTACACCCTTAGCAGGGGCGCCTCTTCAGCCTCTTGAGTATTTCTCCACAGTCTGAATAATCCCTCTACCAATATGAAGTTGTACGCCTTGTTACGACGCAACTGTTATTATACCTAAGCTAAACCGATTTGTCAACGCCTTCCTTGGATTTTCTACCGATTTTGTACGGGATTTTCCACTTGTCCGAGCTGGAATATCTTACTGTTTCCACATTCTCACATCATTCTGCATTACTCGACACAATACTCCCTGACTACCGTCTCATACAAATTATTCCCCTTGGCATCAATCACAACAATCACCGGAAAATTCTCCACTTCTAATTTACGGATTGCCTCGGTTCCGAGATCATCATAGGCAATCACTTCGGATTTGATGATCGACTTGGACAATAGCGCTCCCGCTCCGCCGACTGCGGCATAATAAACCGCGCCATTTCTAACAATGGCATCTCTCACCGCCTCAGATCTTTTACCCTTGCCAATCATGCCAATCAGCCCCATATCAAGCAGGGCCGGCGCATATTTATCCATACGGCTTGCAGTCGTAGGCCCGGCGGAACCGATCGGTCTTCCTTCCCTCGCCGGAGATGGTCCCATATAATAGATCAGATTACCCTCCATTTCCATCGGAAGATTCTCCCCCCGCTCCAACGCCTCATACATTCTCTTATGCGCCGCGTCTCTTGCCGTATAGATCGTTCCTGTTATATACACATAATCACCGGCGCACAGTTTCTTCGCATCTTCTTTGTCCATAGGCGCCTGTATATGTTGTTCCATGAGAAACCTCCGTTCCTGTTTTATCTGCTATTCTACTGTCCTCGCAAATTTCCACAGCCCCTTACAATACCCGCACCGCGTGCCGGTTCACATGACAACAGATGTTGACCGCTACCGGCAGCCCTGCAATATGCGTGGGATATGTATTGATATTGACAGCCAATGCCGTTGTCGAGCCACCCAGCCCGCCGGGACCGATTCCTGTCTTATTTATTTTTTCCAGCAATTCTTCTTCCAGCTCTCTTACATAAGGAATCTCGGAATGTTCATTCACCGGTCTTGTCAATGCCTTCTTAGCCAGAAGCGCACATTTTTCAAAAGTGCCGCCTATTCCTATGCCTACCACCATCGGCGGACATGCATTGGGACCGGCGTCTCTCACCGCCGTCAGGATCGCAACTTTCACTCCCTCTATTCCATCCGCAGGCTTGAGCATAAACACACGGCTCATGTTTTCGCTGCCAAACCCCTTCGGCGCGACAGTAATCTTAACCCGATCACCCTCGACTATTTCGTAATGTATGACAGCCGGTGTATTATCCCTGGTGTTCTCCCTGAGAATCGGATCTTTCACCACAGATTTTCTCAAATATCCTTCCGTATATCCCTGTCTGACGCCTTCATTGACCGCATCAGTCAAAGAACCGCCCTCGAAATGCACTTCCTGCCCGATTTCCATAAAAATCACTGCCATCCCGGTATCCTGGCAGATCGGTATCATGTCTTCCCCCGCGATCTTAAGGTTGTCCTGAAGCTGACACAGAATCTGCCTGCCAAGCGGCGCTTTCTCTTCCTGTACCGCCCTTTTCATTGCCTCATCCATGTCTTCGGATAAAAAATGATTTGCCTCAATACACATCTGTTTAACATTGTGTGCAATATCCGCCACATCTATTGTTCGCATCTATCTGTTATATCCTTTCAAAACTACTGTCAACCCACAATCTGATTCTTAACTTCTTCCAGTTCTTCCTGAGAAACCTCCAGCGGTTTCCAGCCGATCTTCTGACCGTCCGTCTGATATCTCGGAATCATATGCATATGGAAATGAAATACCGTCTGTCCAGCTAACTCTCCATTGTTCTGTACCAGATTAAATCCCTCGCATCCAAGGCGTTCTGTCATCTTCGCTGCCATCTTCTTTGCAGTCTTCATGACTTCCCCAGCCAGCTCCTCCGGCAGTTCGTACAGATTCGCATAATGCTCTTTCGGCAAAATCAAGGCATGTCCCTTCGTCGCCGGTCCAAGATCCAGGATCACACGGAACTTTTCATCCTCATATAAGGTTTTAGACGGAATCTCACCATTGGCAATTTTACAGAAAATACAATTTGCATCTTTCATCTTTTTTCTTCTCTCCTTCGCATATACGCATTCATTTTATAAGTTCACACCAAATATCAATACCTGATCCAATGCCCTCAAAGCCTTAAAATCTCCCTTCATCTTCATATCGCCTGCCATAAAGGAAGCCTGGAAGGTATTCTTGCCTGCAATAATATCGTTAAAAACTTCCCTGGTCATATGCATCTCCACATCCGCGCGATTTCCTTCGCCATAGAAGCACTGCAGATTCCCTCCGTTTACTTCTACGACAAGCGGCGTTTTCTTACCTTCTATCACAATCTTATAATTCCCCGCCACTCCGGGCTGCGGTTTAAAATGTTCCTGAATCTCCTTAATAAATTCTGTCGTGTCCTCCTTCTCGCTGCTTCCCATCATGTCACGAAACATACTTGCTAATTCCTGAATATCTGCTTTCTGTCTCTGCACATAAGTATCATCAGCGACATATTGCGAAAGCTGTTCTGTCTCCTGCGGCGTAAAATTGATATTTTTGGTAATCGCAACTTTCTGCTTCACTGCCTGATTGCTCGTCGGGAGGCACGCCATTTTCTGATTGATCGTGCGGTACAGGTTTTCCGCCTTCTTCTCTATAATACGGATATACTCTTCGTTTTCTTCCAGGATGGACGTGTCTGCAATATACCCACAAATACCATCACAGGGCAGCCCGCCCAAGATTTCCCACGCAGTTATCAGATCCAGTTTGCCGGACCTCTCTCCGTAAGTGGTAGACATTACAATCGGACACATATAGATCTGGCTGATCTTCTCCTTGTCTCCATACAGCCAGCAGGAATCCAAAAACTGCTGCATATATCCGCCTATTCCATACCACTCGACCGTCGTAGCCAGAATCGCTCCGTCCGCATCCTTCAAGCTCTGAGGCAAGGTTGTAATATTGTTCTTTAATTCATATAGTTGAAAACATTCCACGGTCACACGAAGTTCTTCCAGCACTTCTTTCATCTTATTGATAACAAAAAGTGTCGGATCATCCATCAATCCTCTTCCGCCATAGTAAATGTTAACTTTCATTGAAATCTTTGTCCTTTCTTCTTCTGACATGAGGGCACAGCATTACGATGACCGCTGTCGTGGCAAATCCCATAAGAACGCCGCCGATATGTGCCGCATTATTAATATAAGTGCTGGTAAATCCACAATAGAGAGAAAATACAATCGCGAATGCCAATCTGCCAGCCGTCATGTATTCCAGCCTGCCATGATGCAGTATGATCAGAAGAAGCAGCGCCCCCTCCACGCCAAAAACTGCACCGCTGGCTCCCACGGAACTGTAATAATCTTCCGACAAAAGCTCATATCCCATGGAAAAAATATCTCCGGCAATCCCTGATAGGAAATACACGATCATATATGGAACATGCCCTATTTTCTTCTCCACGATCTCCCCGACATAGTATAAAACGATCATATTACTGAAAAGATGCTGTATATCTGAATGCAGGAACATGGAAGTGAACAGCCGGTAATATGGCTTGTCGTTCATAATTTCTTTTACGCCAAATGCACCTTTATTATATAACAATTCCCCCGTAAATGTACATATCATAAATACGATTACATTGACCGTTACCAGACAAATATTTACCCACGGCATCCTCGAAACCTGTTCCCGGTTCCATTTGCCTCTGTTCCAACTGTCTCTGCCCTGCACATTCCCTTCCGTTGCCCTTACCTCTTCCGGCGGAATATCATTGTGGTCTGCATAACGTGACTGCTGGATAAGGAAATCTTCGAGAATCGCTCTTAAACCATAGAAATCTTCCGTTTGGTTCTCATGAATAATTAGCCGGTTAACCCCCGTATCGATCATCCAGCAGAAACGGTCGCTGACACATAATTTCTTTGCCCTCGCCGTATCTGCAGATACAATCAGGGACAGGACATGAATATCCCTCTCCTCTCTCGCCCGAAAAAACTCGACGATCCTCTCTTTCATATGCACATACTGATCCTCCGAGATATAAATTCCCTCTCGGTAGTCAATGAGGAAAATTACCGTTACTCCCTGGTTTTCTTTGCGCCAATAAAAAGTAAACTCCGGCAGATTCGATAAAGTCTTATTGTATCCGTTTTCTTGAAACAAATTTCCAATTTGTTCTGATAGCATAGCATACTCCAATATCCGTAGGTAAAACAATTACTATTTGAGGTTATCATTTTCGGTATGCCCTGTCAAATAAATTACCTGTATGCCATTGCCGCCACCAGCGGCAAAACGCAGATTTTCTTTATCGGTAACAATAATTTAAACTGCCAAAACGGATCTCATCACCCGGTTCTATCTCCACCGTCTCCTGCGGCTGCATACGAAGACCATTCTTGTATGTTCCATTGGTAGAATTCATATCCGTCATCAAAATTTTTTCTCCCTGTTTATCAAACCGTGCGTGTATCCTGCTGACAGAGTCGTCTGAAAGCACATAATCAACACACCCAGCCATTTTACCTATGGTATACGGAAACTGCTTCAATTCGATATGCCGCTTGTTCTTTCTATCCACTGCGTATAATTTATATTCTTCCATTTTGTTTACGTCAAAGAAAACCGTATTGCCACAATTTTCATTTTCCTGTAAAGAACTTGATCTTACATCATGCGAAGATATGTTATGATAGCGTGCGGATTGATGTGCCGCCGGTTTATCCTCCGCCATCTCCAGACTCATATCTCTGTTGATCACATGTTCTAACGACATCATTTCCTCGTCCACAAAATATTTTCCATCTGAGTTTCCTGTCATTCCCTCCTCTGTATTCTGTTCTGCTTCCCGCTTCATTCCTGTTTTTCCAGACGGATTTTTCTTTCTTCCGCTGACTATCCCGATCAGACAGACCACCAGACAGACTCCCATAGCTGCCATAGAACCATAGAGCGCAAATTGTTCCTCCTGTGCCAATTCATACATACTACTGACAACTTGTGCCGCTGCTATGCCAAGCAGTGACACGATCATGAACACTGGATAAAATAATCTCTTTTTGCCGTGCTTCTCACGCCCTGTTTTGTCAATCTGTGGTACTTTAGTCTGTAATGCTTCTGCCGCATCATATATTTCTTCTTCATCTATAACTGCTTCCGACGATACTTCCCAGACAGGAATCGAAGTAGATTGCCGAATAGATTCCTGTACGGTCTCCTCTCCCTGTTCCAGTACTCGAAGCGCATCCTCAATACAAAAATGCTTTTCTTCCGCCATCTCATAAATCTGATACATATTCTCCGTCAATCCTGTATCTTCCGTATCAATATGCTCCAGCAGAAAATCCATAAGCGGTCTGTACAAATCTGTTCCCCGTTCCCGATAATCCGGATAATACAATCCTATATACTTATTGTTCGTCATATCATAATAAATATGCTCCGGCTCTAACACCAGATTTTCTTCTTCCATAAAATATCCTGCCAGTTTATCGCATATACCGTAAAGCTGCAAAAGGACGTCTTTGACCTGTCCATAAGACATTTTCTTATTCCGATACATACCATCCAGGGTCATTTTTGAACTGATGTCATAATAATAATATGTAGCGCCATTGATATGCCGTACCGAACATCTAAGAATCTCCCCTATTTTATCTGAGGTAAGAATCTTATGCTGATAACTACTGATCATTCTCTCCTTTTCACATTGCAGTATCATATAATTGTGCTGATGATCCTTATAGTATTTTGCCTCTATCATAATGATTAATCTCCTCCATCACTTTCTATCATAATCCTCTCATCCTGCTTTTCCACATTCCGCCTATCTGTCCAACGCATTTCCTACCCACCTGCTTTTACGTATGATATGCGTCGGATTAATGATTTGCGCCCTTGCCCGCGTGCGAATCCTCCAACCGGAATCATCATGCCTTGTAAATACCGACCGAATCGGCACTTTCACCTGACATTCTCCAGTAACATTCGTGATATTACCTCTGCGATCCACACTTCCATGCACTTCACCTGTCCCGAAATATTTCTTCCCGAACTGTTCTTTCATATGGGAACTGATATAGGGAACGATATTATCCTCCTGCTTTTGGATACTACCGCGAAAACATACCGCATAAGCATCTTGAAAAAGCACACATTTGTCATATGAATAGAACGACAGGTAGATCAAAAAAACGAAGATAAAAACCGTCCATGTAATGATGAAAGATGCTTCCACCGTCATATATCCGCCTGTTTTTTTCTTTATAAACATATTGCGACCCCCATTCCCAACAACAAAAACGGTGCAAAGGGCACACGATGATCCCTTGATATTCTACGAACCGCCAATAAAACCAGCATTGCGACCGACTCTGCAAGAAGCCCGATCAGAAGAATCAGAAAACATTTCCACAGACCTGCAAACAATCCGATCATGACAAGCAGCCAGCCATCTCCATACCCGACTTTTTCTCCTGTAACAAGGCTGAGCATCCAGAATATCACACCTGGAATCACTGACAGGACTGCCAGGCGCCAGCTTCCTTCACCGATTGTACCCTGCAGGCGCAGGATAACTGCCGCCGCAATACCCAGCCACACGACTACAATAGGAATCTCCCTCTTTATTCCGTCGATTACCGCACAAATCCCCAACAAAAGAAACAAAAATATCTCTATCCACATTTAGAACACTTCCCCCTTCCGCCAACTTGTGACAATGGCACTGTATAAATCGTTCTTTTCAGTCCCGAACAGTTAATTCGGCTATGATAACTGCTACCGTATTTCGTGATATAGACCTGCTGCGCACCTCTGTATCCGCCACATATCTCACAGGAATAATATTTTGCGCCCGACGGATTCCTCTTCTCCCCGACCGCTGCCGCAGGTATCGACTCTACGGACGGATTCAGATAGGTGCAATTCCGGTCCGAATGATATACCGTCCCCGTCTCAGTAATATACACCATCGGATCTTCCTGCTGCGTGTCACTGACATACTGCGTTACATCGTATCCCGTCCATGCCTTACCGTAATACCGCTGTGTCATGGTAAACCCATCAAATCCCATAAGCCCTGCAAACGGTTTAACACGATATGAAACATTAAGGTCTATGATATCTCCATCTCCCATCACAGAGGAACCTGCAAGCGAAACTCCGCCGCTGCCGCCGACAACGCAGGATTGATTCAGATAATCTGTCCCGACATATTCCAATATCTGTCCTCTGGCATAGATACTGCTCATTGCCACTCCGGCAAGACTGTCCGGCAATATATTACCCACCGTCCGTTCATATACATATCCGGCAAACGCCATCTTATTTCCCGTCTGGTGCAATGCGGCGTTAAACCTGCTCTGCGTCCCGATGATATTGACCGCAAACAGAATATTAATTACTGCAAACAGGAAAAAGGGAAGAACAAACGCCGCCTCCAACGTCATAGAACCTTTTTTGTGCAGACGGATTGTTCTGCGGGAGGTGATAAGAGATGCCCTCTTTATCAATCTGCAGAATGATAGAATCGTTTGACCACCTTGAACGGTATCAAGATATGCCCGGAGAGAATGTGCTGTCGATTTTTTAGAGTTATATTGCTGCCTCGATCGTAAAAAGGACATCTTTTATCACCTCCCATCTTTAATAAAACCCGTAACATCTAGTCATCTCATAGGCGTAACCGAATCGGCTTGATACGGATATATTCGCCTGATAGGTATCGAAACATGCATCCATGCGGAACCTGGCATTTCCGGGTGTTCTGCGTATATCCATTTCCATAATGTCCATGGCACGCATTGTCCGCGTATCCTTGTTCTGCATAAAAAGCATGATCTGTAAGTATTCCTGATAATCAAGCCCTCTTCCTCCCGTATCCGCCGTCAGACTGCCGCGCACATTTTTTATGCTGTTAATTCCCGTCTTCCAATCAGCAGCCGTCTTATAAATCGGCACTCTGCCGCCGGCAAGGAGCATCTTGACATCCTGTAAACTCTCCACATACGCCCATGCAAACAATATGGTATACTTCACAGGTTCCGCCAATTCCGGGCATAGGCACACCGCCGTCAGCGCCAATGCCATTGCCTCGGCTTCTGCAATCTTGGCGGTATCCGTCAGGATATAGAGCACATTTGCCGCCTCACGCCATCTAAGAAGCCTCTTTGCTACAAACTCTAAATTCTGCCAATCGGTATCTTTACCTGCCAGTAGATACTCTAATTGATACTTGAGTACCGATTTATCCAGTTCGTGTCCGTAATACCCATATTTTTCAAATAAGTATGCCTGAAATACCAGCTCATTTGCTTCTCCGGACACGGATGCCGCCTCCGCACATATTCCTGTCCCCTGTATGAGCGAACGATGGGAAATATAATCATTCAAGGTTATTTTCGTTGACGAAATCTGCGAGGGATCGTCCACCACCAGATTTAATACCCCACTGCTCCTTGTCGCGTTCGCCGCATCCGCCGGATTGTCCAGCGGTACTTCCTCATATACCCCCTCTTCCACCTCCTGCACAGGCAGTCCGATTTCCTGAATACGCGCCTCATAGCTCTGTCTTTCACCCTCGGTATCCCGTGTCTCCAATCCATATCGTTCCAGCTCTGACACTCCCGATTCAATCTTTTCTAAGACCGCCCCTAAAGGATAATCCGACATATAATCTGTAACCTGCCTCTTGAGCACTTCTCCCCTTCCGTCAGATGCAATCGAATACTGCTGAATCTGTACGCCCTCTGCTTCCATGGCAAGAAAATCCCTGATGCCGCCAAAGACTCCTCTGACGTTCTCCGAAGATAAATTTTTCTGCATATAGTTTCTTAAATGCTCTTCCGTATTTCCGATATCCGCATGATTTCCACCATAAGACATATCTACAAATAGCAGATCATACTGCTCCAGCAGCTCCCTATGATACTCCGCAAGAATCGAATTCATACCGATATCCGCAACGCACTCGAATTTCATCCGGATCGCACTGATCCGTGCCCCCTCAATCACAGTGAATACAAGGGACAGGATCAATGTGAGCGATAGTGTCAGAAATACGGTTATGTATCCCTTCCTCATGACATTACCGTGTCGCTGTCACTGGTGATCTTCTCAAAGACCTTTTCCACCAATGAGCGAAGCTGTGTCTTGAAAATGATAACCAGACCGATGAGCACCACAATAATCAGTATGATCTCCACGGTTCCCATGCCTTCTTCTTCCTGCCAGAACTCTCGTAATCCTTTGAGTTTTCCTTTTGCCCTTCTCTCTTTTCTTCCACACATTCCCTGTCTTTTCTCCATACTCGTCTTATACATTGTTTTGTCCTCCTTCTTTTCATAAAATTCTTATTGCACACTGTGTAATTGTGATAATGCATATTATCCGGACATGATCATTCTGTCGCTTCCTCTCTTCTGTCCTACATCACAAAGGAAAAATATGCTGGAATCATGATGATCACCATAACGATGCAAAGCATCATCATCATCGGCAGAAGCAGTTTTGTTCCTGCTTCTTCACCTAGTTTTTTTGCCATGTTTTTTCTCTCTGCAAAGGCGTTGTCTGCCTCCTGCCGCAGCATATACAGCAAATCATTGCTTCCTTTTCGGATATTTTGCGACAGCAAAGTACTTAATTTCATATACGCCTGCACTTGACAGCGCTTGCCAAAATGATCGTAGGCTTCTTTCTCCGATCTGCCGCTCTGCAGTTCATTGCATGTAATCAGTATTTCTTCATAAACATATCGCCTCCTTTCCTTCTGTTGCTTCTTATAGTCCTCCCCCATCTTGACAAAGGCATTGCGGATCGTCATGCCTGCCCCCATGTAAAGCGACAGTTTATTGACAATTTCCGGATAGTCCAGCAAAAGTTCCTTTTTTCGCTGTTCTAACTGCCTGTCGATCTCTCTGCCTTTTCCCCAGTACAGCACTCCCGCTGCTAGCAAAACCAACAACAATAGATAACCGCTGCTGTCTTCTATGACTTCCCGCCATACGATCGGCTCAGACTCCACACTCTCCGGCAAAATCATTGTTTGCGTGTTTTTGGTGCGCTCCTCCTGCATATGCAGTAATTCTTCTATCTTGTTACGCACGATCTCCCTGTGTGTATACACTGGCGAATTGATCTGCACATACAACTGATGATCCCACGTCCATTGCTCATACTTAAAATGTGCTGTCAGCATAACTACCTCATTCTCTTGAAGTTCGGCATTGTCTACCGCACCATCCGTATTTACAAGACTGTAATTGCCACTCTCCCAAGATAATTCAAAGGGATAACCTTCCATCCGCGTCACTAATTCCAGATCATAACGCACGTCTTCCAGTTTTTCATTTTGTCCGCAGATTACTTCCGGCAGTTCCGCTATTGCCTGCTGATACAATGCTTCCGCCTCTTCTTCCGTAAATTTACGTTCCCCGACAATATATTGAAATAATTCTTCCTCCTCCCCTTCTATCTGCGCCGCCAGTTCGATCGTTATATCCCCTTCTCCGTATGAATTTCTTGTGATATAGTTGCCTTCCTTCAGCAAAGAACTACTATGTACGCTGATCCATGCGGCAAGACAGACCAGCACGCCCGCAAACACCACCATAAGAATCACACTGTACTGTGACACGTAGTATTCCTTTATCTGCACCGACGCTGCCGTCGATGGCTGCAAAGTTTTCAGTTTGTCAGCTAATTGCTTTTGCTGTAGATCGTTTTTCCACCTCCGCCTGCCTGCAGATGCCTTATGCCGCAAATTCTGCTTTTTGCGCAACAGATAGAGCGCCATCCTGCGAAACGGATTTCCGCTTTCCTCCTTTCGTGATACCATGCAGAGTAGTACATAAATTCCCAATATCACCACATATATATAAATCATTTATACCGCTACCCCCTTCTACACCTCGATCTCCACAATCCGCCGCGACAACAGATATGCCGCCACATAAAATCCAAGACAGACCGTCATGATGATCATCCCGATTATGTTGTGATACAACACATCAAAAAATCCTTTGGACGTACTGCTCACATAGAATATGATTAGAAACGGAACCATGTTCATGATTTTTTGCTCCATCTTCTTAGCGCTTATCATCAACTGTATCTCTTTGTCTGTCTCTGTCTTCTGCTCGATCACCGCCGCAGTTTTCTGCAGAATATCCGTCATATTGCCCCCACTGCGTTTCGCAATGAAGAAGACATCCGCAAACTGTATGATATCCGGCAGACCGCTGCGCATACCGAGATTGTAAATCAATTTTTCGAGAACAATGTTATTGTCCAGCCCCGCAAGAATATACTTTATTTCCGTACAGATAATCCCGTCCCTGCCGTAAAGCATCTCCATGTCCTTATAAGATTCCCGAAATGCATTCTCGACGGAATATCCCGCCTTCTGGTTTGCCGCCACCGCAAGAATTAAGTCTTTGAACTGTATTCCCAGCTCTTGCCTCTGCCTCTTGGCGAGGTCTTTTTGCTTCTCTTTTAGGAAAGGGATTAATAGAGGCATAAGGCACAGACATGCGATCCAGGAATGATAAAAGAAATAGCCGATAAGTAAAACAAGCAGCATACCTTCTAAGATATACAACACTCTTTCTTTTGTCTGAAAATGATACTCATTGTAATCCGGCTGACTGCAGCTTTTCGACATAAGTCAACTCCCCTTCCTTCTGTAATGTTCCAAGTATCCTGCCTTCTGCATTTACGCCCGTTTCGACGAATCGATACAATGGCTTCAACAAGATACGTTCCTCCTCAAATCCCAATACTTCCACAATCTCTAACACCTTTCTGGAACTGTCCCGGAGTCGCCCCAAATGGACAATGATGTCGATTCCCGAAGCAATCTGCTGCCTGATCGCCATAAGCGGTATTTCCATTCCCATCAGTATCATATTTTCCAGACGACTCAGCATATCCCTAGAGCTGTTGGCATGTCCGGTTGACATGGAACCGTCATGACCGGTATTCAGACACTGCATCATATCAAAAGCTTCTCCTCCTCTGACTTCTCCAACGACTATGCGGTCGGGACGCATACGAAGTGACGTTTTAATCAAATCCCGAATCGTAATCTCCCGACACCCTTCCACATTTGCATTGCGCGTCTCCATACGGACTAAATTAGGAATCCCCCGAATCTGCAGTTCTGCGCTGTCTTCTATCGTAATAATCCGCTCATGCTTCGGAATATAATACGAGAGCGCATTTAAAAATGTCGTCTTTCCGGAGCCCGTACCACCGCTGACAAAAATATTATATTTCGCCTGTACCAACCTACTTAACCACTCACATACCTCCTCACTAATCGAGCCATAAGAAATCAAATCTTCCATCATGATCGGTTTGTCCGGAAAGCGCCTGATTGTCACGATCGGACCGTTTAATGCCACCGGATCAAGTACCACATTGACACGTGCGCCGTTGCGCAGTCGGGCATCCACGATAGGAGATGCCTCATTGACCACCCTGTTACAATCCGCTACGATCTGCTGAATCACATTCTGCAGTTTCTCCGTACTTTCAAATCGCAGATCGCTTTGACATAACTTGCCGTCCTTCTCTATGAAAATACAGTCGGCTCCATTGATCATAATCTCCGTAATGCTCGTATCGTCTATTAATTCCTGCAATACGTCCAGCTTACGAATCGCGTGAAACAATTCTCTACGTAATTTTACACGCTCCAAAAGCGTCAACGGAAACTCCTTACTCTCCTTAACCAGCATTTCATCAATCAATTCTTGTATTTGTTCATCCGTGCTCTCACTGGAATAATCGATGCTTTCCGCGAGTTTTTCTTTCAGTATTCTCTTATGTTCCTCTCTACTCTCCATATAGATCCTCTTTCACAATCGCTTTTACATATCCAGCCAGTTCCCCATGAGTCATCAGATCCATGTTCATGGGAAGTTCTTTAAATACCGGAAATCTGCACTTCACCGTCTTGTCTGCGATCTCTTCCAATTCATTAAATTTCAAAATCTGCTCGTATTGATTGATCTTGGCTATTGCAAAGCTGTCATCCTTGGTGATTGTATAGATTTTGTAACAGTTTCGCAGAAGATCAAAAAGCCCTTCCATGCTGTCGTCGAGGTCAAGAATGATATATTCATACTGCCCTATTCCGGCAATATTCCTGCACAGCTCCAACCACTGTCTTCCGGTTATCTCCTGCGGTTCCACACGATACTGCATCGGCGGTACATAATCCAGTCCGTTGATATTCTGTATGATAGATGGAAGTCTCACAAACAACTTGTCCCTAGCACATCGGTAATAATACATAAGATCTGTCATATCCATGGAAAACTCCCGTTTGAGCATCTGTCCAAATCCCGAATAGTTCTCGAAATTGAAATACAGTGTCTTATGTTTTTTCGCTAATATCTGTCCCATGGTAAGTGCAAAAGATGTCTGCAGGCATCTCTTGACTGGCGAATAGATTCCAATCAGCTTCACTTCCATATCTTCTGCCGCCGTCTCCTGTCTCCAGCCCGACAAGTCCGAGATGGACTCGACGAGCAGTTCCACTATTTTCTCAGGACTTTGAAATTTACTGATATGACCTTGTTCTTCCCGTCTTACCGCATTGTCTTCCTCGTTTTTCTCGTCTTCCTGCAAGACAAACAGCCTCGCTACCTGTTCTCTGACATATTCCTCCTTCAACATTTTTAAGGCTTTTTCAGCGATGAGCAGAATTTCTATTTCTCCCTGTTCGGCAAATTTCTGCAGTTCCTCCACTCGTGTAAATAAATGTAATGTATACGGCAATCTGACTTTATCCAGCAAATACTCCGTCAACCGGAGTGCATATGCTTCCTCTGTATCGCAGATTGCAAAAATTTTCTCTCTCAAATGATTCCTCCCATTCGTAGTATCGCACCAAACAAGATCGGCACCGTAAAGTGTATCTTGTTACTGCAATATAATTGATAGTCCTGTAACATGTACTCTCCGTATATCTTCCACTCCCGTGTCCGTGCCACATCTGATACATAAGACAGAAAATAACCGATTCTCTCCCTGCCGTTATGCTCCGTCAGCAGTTTGATAAGAGAGAACACCGCACCGATCACAAACGCAGCAGCTATGATCATGATAAACGCTTTCACATCCACAAAACTTCCGATCATAACAAATACCTTGACATCTCCGGCACCTAACGCACCGATCTTAAACAGGGGATACATGACCGCAAACGCGAAAAGCATAGATACAGCAAGCTGTAATAGATCCAAACGATACAACAGATGATCCGATACTCCGATCATGATACCAAGCACGATCAATCCGTTTGGAATACGATCTGTCTTAAGATCTGCCAACGCCGCCAGACACAGCAGCAAAAGCAACAGAAATTGATAATAATTTAATCCTATAGAATCACCTCCATAAATTATGATTAATCTGACTCAATGAAATACCTGGGATGAAGTTCCCGATGCCATACGGCAATAGAGTAAAGCAATGTATCCGGATATACCTGCTCTGCATAGAATTTCTTGAGTTGTGAATTTGATTATAAACGTCATTGCAAGTCTTGTCCATACTTATTTTGTAAAAAAAGTAATTTTGTGAAAAACCTACAATATTTTAAAAAGATGAATCCCGTAAAGTACCGCAATCCCCGGAAATCCAAGGATTCCGGATGTCAAAATCGTAAGCGGATTAATCCCTACAGCAATCGATATCTGCCTTGCCGCCAGCAAATAGTTGAGACAATAAATACCTATTGTACCCATGACGGCACGCAATATAAAGTTGACCAGCCATTCTACTTTTCTTCCTAATGCGCCGATAATGAGTACGATCAGACATACTCCCAAAATTGCTAACACTCCGTTCGCATTTATCATCCTATATTTCTCCTGCCATCTTGTCTGCTAATAACATATGTCCCCTATATCTGAAATATTCCATGAATATTTATCCATATTTTACCTATACTTTAATTAAGAAGAACAAAATGCCTACGGCATTATGTTCGGAAGAATGCTTCGCATTCTTCCACTCTTTGGCGGAATTTCCTATATCATAAGAAAGGCGGGATAACCATATGAAGATGTTTTTTCACCAGAGTTCCAACCACTGCGCACAGGCAGATATCATTGTGGACTGCCGTAAAATGACCTTACGCGAAGAATTAGCTCAGACAAAATATGCTTTGGAGATTGCTTATTCAAATTTTGATAATGTGACCGATCCCGATCTGATCGACTGTTATATCTACGAAGTGAACGCTGTCCTGAAACGTTACAGATATTTATTAGAACAGGCAGCAGAAAGAAATCTGCTGCCCGAAGAACCCATTGTGTAATTTATACGCAAAACCCTCTGTTTGCAGAAGGATCGGCAATATTTTCCGTCAGTGTATTTCTGCCGTAAGTAAGCCCGGCATATACCGTCTGCGTATTTCCCATGACGGGAGCTGAAGTATCCTGACTTTCGATCTTTTGGTACGCTGCATGCAACTGTCCGATCACCATACGGACATGTTCCAGACTCTCCCTGTCATTGTGCGAGGATGCCTTGACAAGCTCCCTGCTTACATAGAGATAAAGCTGCAAAAAATTCTGTGCCAGCTCATAATCAAAGTTCAAAGATGCTGTCAATTCGTTCATACATCCACGAATCTTACGAATCGCACTCCTATATTCCACCTTGTTATCCGCATCGAGCGCCACTTTTGCCTCATCTATATAATCCAAAACCATCTCATACAGAATCGTAATCATCTGCGTCTTATTCGCCTGTGAAATCCGCAATGTATACTCCCGCTTCAATTCCTTGGTCATATTCCCCTCCATGCCATAAATGTTATGCTGTCTCCTCATCCCACGGAGAATGCGCATTCCGCGCATTCTCCTAGACATGACTTAGTTATACTTAGGCAGCGTCCTTTGCTGCCTTAGTATAACTTCATGTCTTATTATTACTGAAGAAGTTGCAATACCTGTGAAGGTCTCTCGTTCGCCTGCGCAAGCATGGACGTAGCCGCCTGGGAAATTACCTGCTCCGTCGTATAAGTGGTCATCTCTTCCGCCATATCTGCATCCATAATACGCGAGTAGGAAGCTGTCATATTCTCATTTGTGATGGAAAGATTACTTACCGTATGTTCTAGTCGATTCTGGTAAGCGCCCAGCCTGCTTCGCACATCCGATACATACTTGATTGCTCCCTTGATCTCAACATTTGCATCATCACTGCTTTCCGCTGTCAATACGTTCGTCTTCTCTATTCCGAGTCTATCCAGGGAGATGGTCGGAATCCTGATCTCCAACTGCTGCCCCTCGTTTGCCCCGGTCTGCATATCCATGGAACCGATTCCAGTAATATCAATCTTTAACGGTCCCGCTGGATTACCAGTCGGCGCACAGACCACACTGTTACCCGTTGCTGGCGGCGTAATCGCAAGCGTCATCTTAAAATCCTGATTGCCTGTGATTGTGATCTTATTCTGAGTTACCTCAGTAACTTCCACACCAGCCGGAAATTCCGGACCAAATTCAATTACCGGTGGCGTTGCATTTTTCATTGCTTCCAGATCAATCTTTCCTTCTGCATCATATATTACTGTCAAGTTCTTGATGGTATACTCTTTCGCCACCACTTCATCACTATAATAATCCACCTTTGCAGCCTGGCTGTTTGTATAACCTCTCAAATCAAAACTGCCATCCAATAGCGGCTGTCCATTAAACTCCGTATCTCTAGCGATTCTTACCACTTCATCTTTTAACTGCTGTAATTCCTCATCCAACGTCTGGCGGTCTGTTGATGTGAGTGTTCCCGTCTCACCCTTCACAGCCAGCTCGTTCATTCTCTGCAGCATATCATGAACTTCCGTCAAAGCTCCATCCGCCGTCTCAATAATCGAGATACCTCTGTTGGAATTTTGTGTCGCTACTGCTATGCCTGCAATCTGGGTATTCATTCTGCGCCCGATCGCATAACCTGACGGATTATCCTTCGATGCCGTAACTTTCAAACCAGATGAGAGTTTCTTAAGTGATTGGGATAATCTCTTATCCGATGCATTCAATGCGTTGTTCGCGTGCATTGCCGCTGAATTATAACTGATCTTCATATGAGTTCCTCCTGTCTATTCTTACGTTTCCTACTCTGTAATAACCGAAATAAACGCTTTGGCAATCTGGTACAAATCCGCCGTCCGTGCCGACGATGATGTGTTTTCTGTCGTTTCTGCCTCGAACGAATTTAAATCGATTTCGCTGCTGTGAATGATTCCTATTTTACCGAGTTCCAACTTGTTCCATGCCAAGGACTCCACTGCATTTCCAAGGCTCTTGTGCAGGCTGTCACTCCGGCTCTGCATTTCCGCCGTTCCCGCAGATGTTGCACATGCAATGTAACCGGATACCTTGTTATTTCTAATACCAAACTCTGCTGCCACATCACCGTAACCCTGCGTGCTGAGAGTCGCTTTTACCTTGCCGCCGTCCTCTTTGCCATGCAATATTTTCAAGTGGATAGCTGTTGTCTCTCCATTGATTTCAACCGGTATCTGATAATTCTCTTCCTTCGCAAGATTCCCCGCCAGCGTAAGCTGTTTATGACAACTCTGAATCGCTTTCAAGTCAATGTACGATATGCCCGGAGCATATTGAGCTTCCTCCAGAACATCTTCATAAACCTGCTGCATCTCTTCATAGGCATCCTGCGTGCTGTCTTTATCCGTCATGGATTCCAGCAGATGAGTTACCGCATTTTTCACTTTGTCCTTGTTATCGGATTCCGTATATTCATTCAGCTTTTTATAGAGAGCACCGCGGCTGTTCATCAACATATTTGCCGCCGCCAGATTGTTGGCTGTCACCGGCTGTTTATTGTGCAGCAGTTCCTCAATGACTGCGTCATCCACCTCACAAGCCTGTCGGTATTCCTGTATCTGCTCTTCCTGGTAATCCTTCTCCGTGGCTGCATCTTGTTTCGCCATGCGGTCTGCAATATTTCCGACAATATCACGATAGGATTTCTGAAAACCTCTTTCGATCTGTCGCGTGATTGTCATACCCTTCTCGATTGCTGTAACACCGGCAAAGGCATCATCTATCATAAAATCCATACCGGCTTTTTTCCGGCTGCGTACCGCGCTCAGCAGATTCTTAAAAGAAAGTTCCGCTCCCATATTGACGACAGCGCCAACTGCAGCATCGTCAGTCTTTTCAAACTGCCTGAGCATACGGTAAATGCCAATATAAGCTGTTCTTTCCTCTTCTGTGATTGCCTTATTTCGATCTAATTTATATAAAAACTTGCTATATTTCTCGGTCTCCTCTTCTTTCTCATACTGCATGGAGTCCAGATAATCATTGATTTCCGGTATCGTCATTTCCAAAGGATTCTTGCCGTCACGAATCGTCTGTAGTACAACTGCCGGCGTCATCTTATCAATCACCCGATGAAGTTCCATATCAGAAGCCCTTACCGACTGAATATTTTCAAGGGACATTTCCATTTGGTTATATCCTAAGATCCGAACTGCGCGCTGATTCTCTTCATTGATTTCCAAGCCCAAATCTTCCAGAATCTTATCTGTATTTTGAAATGCCCTCTGAATTGAATCACCCAGATCATCCCTTGGATCGGTCATCCACGTCTCATATTTCTGCTGTGCCTCCTCATAGCGGTTTCTTAATGTGCTGCCCTCTATGTGTACCTGATTTAAAGTAAAATCTTCATCCGTTACTTTAAATCTTCCCACAGATTCCACCGGAAGAAAAGGTATCTCCGCCACCTTATTACGGGTTTCCGCATAAAGGGATGCTTTCTCCGATGCTCTGATATTATCCGATTCTCCAAACAAAACCTGCTTCTGCTGCGCCTCTATCTGCCTTAAAGCTTCCACAAGTTTCTCTAGTTCCGTAGTATCGATCGTATAACCGCTTTCCAGCAGCTTCCGATTCGTTTCGATCGTCATCATCAGACGAGCTTCTTCCAACTGCCGCCTTGCCGTAATATTTTCCGGAATCTCAGAAGTTACTGCGTACTCTGTGGCATCACTTTTCGCCGTTCCATTATCCTGTCTGATATTCTGCTCCGGATATGCCTGTGCCTCTTTTGCTTCTTCCATAGGCTTTTCCATGGCTTTTTCCAGATTTACTAACGTCAGCTTTTTACCTTGCGCGACGGTCCGATCGACTGCTTCCTCTGGAATCTTTGCAAACCGTTCCACATACTCCGCGGCTTTTTCGGTATTGCTCCTGCTGTCTGCGAGATTGGCTTCTTGCGCCCGCTTTCCATCGGATATTGCTGCAGCGATTGCCGTCAAGACCTTTTTCTCATCCTGCGGAAATGTCAGACTGCCCAGCTGATTAAGAACTTTAGCTGTCTCCATTGTCAACGGCACGCCTTTTTCAATCAGCCATTTTGCACTTTCCAGCGTCTCCTCATTGACTTCTAATCCCGCCTCCTCCAAAACCTTTTCCATCTGAGGGCGCAACTGCTGCCAATTATAATCCTCCGCCTTCTTCGCATAATAGCCTGGACCATCTGCATAGTAACCCCTGCCTTGTCTGTCTCCGTCCATGGTAGAACTGTATTCCGCCAAATACAGATTATAAATAGTAGGCGCCTTATCATTTTCCACCATGTATTTCGTGGCGCCTTCCGTCAACTCTTGAAGTTCTGCAGCCTTATCATAGGCTTTCTTGGCTTCCCGGACATTCTCCTCGGTCAAAGGAATATCATGCTTGGCAAACTGGTCAGCTAATTCTTTTGCAAACACCTCACTGCCTGTAATTTCTTTTAAGGTTTCCATATCTAACTGGTCGGTATAGCCAACCACCTGTGTACCGCCTTTGATCAGTTCCGCCTTAATCGTATCGACAATGGTAACAACTTCCTCTACATCCATATCTCCAACATGGTATCCATCCTCAACCATCTGGTTATAGTCTTCCGTAGACATAGTATTAGACATAACTGTCATATAGTCTCTCTGCGCGGCAACATCGATTTGCCCCGCTACCTGCATAACGTCTTCTGTGGTCTTTCCTTGACCCTTATAAGCTGTGTTATCCATAACTGTGCCAGAAATGTCTAATGCGAATGCACCCGTCTGATTCGTCTTCTCTGTACGGGTGTCCCGGTATGTAGTTGTCGTCACCTTGTCTACATTCTGATTCGTGTTGTTATTGTCAAAAGTAATCTTCATGCACACACCCCATGTAGTAGGTTTCTCTTTTCTGTTCACCCTTTATTTCGGCATGGTTTACGAAATTCTTAACCCTTTGGTTTAAATACACCGTATCCGATACAGAACGCTTCAAAGACCATATAATAAAAGGGACAACCTCACGATTATCCCTTTCCAGAAATACATTTATAATTACCTATTCCGTCAATCAGAATACAAACACCGCAGCCGTATAAGGCGGCAGATCAAACGAAATATGATAGTCCTTATAATTGCAAACTCCCTTGACCGCGGTAATCTCCGCCGGAATCTCGTGCCCGTTGCCGCCGAAACGCTTGTCGTCACTGTTTAAGAGCAGTTTGTATTTCTTTTTCTTCGGCACACCCACCATATAGTTTTCCCACATCATGGGTGTCATATTAATCACGAACATGATGTTATTCTTGCCCGTCGCATCTTTCCGATAAAAACTGTATACACTGCGGTCGGAATCATCTGCGTTCAACCATTCAAACCCTTTCCAATCGTTATCGATCGAATAGAGCGCCGGATACTTACGGTACAGCTTTAAGAGTTCCTTCATATACTCGTGCATGCCCTTATTCTGCTCTTCGCCAAGCAAGAACCAGTCAAGCTCCCTTGCCTCGCTCCACTCTCTTTCCTGCCCGAAATCCTGTCCCATAAACAAAAGTTTCTTTCCGGAATGTCCAAACATATATGTGTATCCCAGACGCAGATTCGCATACTTATCCACCGGATAGCCCGGCATCTTATTGACCATGGAACACTTCAAATGAACCACTTCATCATGTGACAACGGCAAGATATAATTCTCGCTGTGATTGTAAGTCATGGCAAAAGTCATGGCATAGTGATTATTCTTGCGGAAGTACGGGTCAAGCTTCATATACTCGCAGAAATCATGCATCCATCCCATATTCCATTTGAAACTGAATCCAAGACCATCTTCTTCCACCTTGCCGGTTACTTTCGGCCATGCGGTAGATTCTTCCGCGATCGTCAAAAATCCCGGATATGTGCCGCGCACAACCGAATTGAGATGTTTAAAGAACTCGATCGCCTCAAGATTCTGGTTGCCGCCATACTTATTAGGCACCCACTGTCCGTCCTGCTTACCGTAATCCAGATACAACATAGACGCAACTGCGTCCACACGAATGCCGTCAATATGATACTCTTTCAGCCAGAATAATGCGTTCGCGATTAGGAAATTCTTGACCTCATTCTTTCCGTAATTAAAAATCTTCGTGCCCCAATCGGGATGTTCACCAATCCGCGGATCGGGATGCTCGAAAACACACTGCCCGTCAAATCTACCAAGCCCGTGCGCGTCCGTGGCAAAATGCGCCGGAACCCAGTCCAGAATAACGCCTATTTTGTTGCGGTGAAGTTTATTGACCAGGTACATGAAATCATCCGGCGTACCGTGCCGCGACGTGGGCGCATAGTATCCCGTTACCTGATAGCCCCATGAACCGTCAAAGGGATATTCTGCTATCCCCATAAGCTCAATATGGGTATACTTCATTTCTTTTAAATATTCGACGATCCTGTCTGCAAACTCCCTATAATTATAGAAACCGTCCGGCGTGCCATCGGGATGCTTCATCCACGACCCGATATGGCATTCATAGATCGCCACGGGCTCCTTGTTGTAATCTTTGCCATTCCTGTCTGTCATCCATGCGCTGTCACTCCATTTAAACTTACTGATATCGTAAGTCTTAGAAGCGTTACCCGGACGCAATTCTGCATAATTGGCAAAAGGATCAGCCTTATACAGTTTCTCTCCGTAAGGGGTATGAATCAGGAACTTATACAATTCATTCTCCCCCACGCCTGGAATAAATAACTGGTAGATACCCGACGGTCCGATTTTCTCCATCGGATGGATCTCCTCATTCCAGTCATTGAACGTGCCAATCACATGCACGCTCGCCGCGTTCGGCGCCCATACGGCGAAGAACATACCTTTGACACCGTCTTCCACAGAAGGATGCGCACCCAGCTTCTTATAAATATCATAGTGCGATCCCTGTCCGAACACGTACTGGTCTGCCTCCGAAATAAAAACGCGGTTCTCCTCTACTTTCTCCACTGCTTTTTTTTGTTTTTTTGCTGCCATAAGCATATCCCCCATTACTTTTATTTTAATAATGCATAAAATCTTTCTCCCGCAGTATAATCATGTCTTCCTCGTCATACCTCTTCGCCAGTAATATATCCATGAAATGCTTCGGTGTTTTTTTGTTGGCATACTCGATTGCCTCGTCAACCAGATTCCTGACTTCGGACATGCTTACCTCATGATCGCTGGTCTGCCTGTCCGCAATTCTCGTGTGAAGCGCCAGAATACCAAATTCATCAATCGAATATTCCTGCTCTTCCGCGTACTGCTTCGCATAAGCCACCAACGCTTCATTATCTAATGGCTCTATGTCCACCCGCAGGTTAATATTATTTTTCAATGCACTGTGGTCTGCAAGAAGCTGGTTGATATCCTGTTTCCTGTCAATCAAAAGAAGCAGAAGCCCCATATTGTCCTTATCCAGAACTTTTGTAACTTTAGCCACGGTAGCGGGTTTCAGGCGCGACGCTTTCTCTATGATTAACGCGCCGTTATCCAGCCTTGCAAAAGTCTCCGCCACATCTTTCTTGTTCAGAACACTTGCAGATATCTTAGCCACTTTACCGGAAAAATTGCTATCGTTGAGCTGCATCTCCTTGATCAACGCCTTCGCCAAAGTCAGCGTCGTAAGTTCTTCCTCACCGGTAATGATCACATTTCCGGTACAGGACGCAAGGCTCATGTTATCCAGAACATGTACTAACTGCTTCTTGGATTTACGATGATGCGCAAACTGTCCGAAAAGTTCCATCTCCTCCGGTGTCAGTTCACGATCCTGCCAGTTCTCTTCCGATGTCTCGCCGCCCTGTCTCTCGGAGCCTGTTTCCGCCGTCCTGTCGGCTTCTTCTGCCACAATTCCCGCAGTCTTTTTCTCCTCGTTCTCCGGTATGGACTCCCCGGTTGCCCGCAGTTCCCCGGCTTCCTCTAATGAGTCCTCGTCCTCCAGGCTGCCCTCAGCCATCTCCTTCTCAAACTCTTCCACTGCTGCCGCGACGTATTTCCCGACATCCGGTTTCCCATTCTTTGGTGATGGTGCGGGTTCGTCATCCTCCGGCAGAACCACTTTCCTGATCGCCGGTTTCTTGCCGGAATCTTTCATGATCGCAGCAACAAACGCACGCTCCAATTCTTCCAAAAGACCATTCTTAGTTGCCTCGTCAAAATCAGCAAAAAGATTACCCGTGTGCGCCAGAATACGCTGTTTGACTTCCTCCATACGCTTCTGCTCGTTGCTCTTCTTCACCTCTTCCCACTCAGCCATGATATCTTCAATGCTGAGCTGTCCGGTAATCTGTTTCTCCACGCGCTCCGTCTCCGGCACTACGAGGCTGATCTGTCCGTCGTACTCCTGGGACAAAATATTATCAAATTTGGAAGGCTTCGTGTTAAGCGGCGTGAGAACCCCTGTTCTTGCTCCGGGAATCTTATCCGGTGCGAGTGCGGAAACTTCTGTTCCCTGCGGCGAACGGCTCTCCTGTTTCATTTCATTTACGATCTGCTGTGCATCGAAAGATGCCGTGTCTTCTTGAACAATCTGCGTGCTGATCTCCTGAAGGTCATCCGTGTCCATGGATAATTTTTTCTTCGGCTGTACGCTGGCTCTGCTCTCTTCAGGCTTGCGTTCCGCCTTTCCCGGAAAAGCAATGACGGGAGTTGCATTTAATTTCTCTTCGACTTCCTCCGTAGTCGGCATCTCCTGCGTTTCTTCCAGAAGCGGAGCGATCAATGTCTCAGCGACCGATCTCTGCCTATTCTCCTCATCGTCCTCTTCTTCATCGGAAATTCCGCCGCTCCCATAGAGAACCTCGTTGTCTCCATCATCAGAATCTTCCTCGTTCCTATAGAGAGCTTCTTCATCTCCATAGAGAGCATCGTCGTCTCCGTCCTCAGAATCTTCCTCATCCTCATAAAGTACTTCTTCGTCCTCATCGCCGGAAATTTCCTCGTCTTCATAGAAGACCTCACCGGAAGTCCTGTCGTCAACCTCAGAAATTTCTTCTTCATCCTCTGGAATCTCCCCGGAATCGATCTCCGCATCCTCCTCCGAGTCCTCTTCATCACTCAGGATTTCTTTCATGCTCTCCGCCAGAGCCATCTGCAGATTGATTGTATTATACTGCCCTACATCGACAGTTTTCACTTCCGGAAGCTCCATCGTGGGCACGGTAGGTATCTCTTGTTCATCCACCATACCATCTTCGCCTGCATGTCCGACGCGATACGCATTCTGCGTATCGCCTTCCACGTCGTCGCTATCATCTTCCGTCTGCGCTTCCATATCTTCCGGATCTTCACCTGCGTTACGCATTCTGACCCACTCGTCATACCGCACCTGCTGCTCTTCATTCAGCGGTGCATGCAATGCTTTTAACTCCAGCGCCTTGATAATATATTTCCCTTCACCGAACATGATAAACATCTCATCACATTCTTCCACGCACTGGGTGGCAAGCCCGATCCTGTGATACAGGTATGCCAGTTCATAAGCCCATTTTTCCCTATAGTCATGTCTCTTAAATTCTTTGAGAACTTCGATTCTCTCTTCCAGACTGACATCCTGCGCCTCGTAGAGACGGTATTGCAAAATATACCTTCCAGAGTCTTTCGGTGCAATCTGCGCAAACTCTTTGTAGTATTCTATCGCCTGTACATATTCCTCCAACTTAATGGAAAGCTCACACAGAGAATATACAATCGACCTTGCCGTCGGATGTTTCTCGTAGGCAAGTAATAAAATATCCTTGCTCTCCCGGTATCTTCTGTTGATCTTATACAGATCACTGATGGTACAAAGCATCATGACGCTTCTTACTCTGCGCCAGTCTATCGTATCCGCTATCTTTACGGCCTCTGCAAATTCTCCTTCTGCAATTAATGCCTTGATCTCATCAGAGCGTATCTGATATTCATATTTATCCAAGGTGCTCACCTCATTGCTGTATTCCCGCGCCTATCCGGAACTTCGTACCGTATAGCTACACATTTTTCTACATAGTAACCCAATTATCACTGTTTTAGTTTACCATAGCCGTCTGTCAATGTAAACAAAATATATAGAAAAAATAGCACCCCCAGTTTGGTATCTTACTCCTAACTATATACCAACATATGGAGATGCCTCAATATACAATCACTTTATATTGTATTTTTATTAGGAAAAACAGATTACTGCCTTTTCTCCAAAAGGCGATTTGATAAGTCGCAAAATTGTTTTAGTGTTAACGTTTCGCCGCGTACTGTTACAGGCAGTCCCATCTTCTCAAGCATCTCCTCCACCTGCCGCCTGTTGAGATCAAGATTCCCCGCATTTGCCAGCCCGTTCGCCAGCGTCTTACGCCTTTGGTTGAAAGATGCCCTGATCAAGGCAAAAAGCCACTCTTCATCGTCTGCCTGCACCGGCGCCTCTTCATAGCGCGTCAGCCGGATCACTGTACTGTCTACGTTTGGTCTTGGCATAAAGCAGGAGGCGGGTACTCTCGTAATAATCTCCGGTTTCGCATAATACTGTACCGCCAACGATAAGGCTCCGTAGTCTTTCGTCCCCGGACCTACCTTCATACGGTCAGCGACTTCCTTCTGTACCATGATTGTCGCACTCTGCAGTGGCACATGTTTTTCAAAAAGCGTCATAATGATCGGCGTTGTAATATAATATGGAAGATTCGCCACCACCTTGATCGGTTTTCCGCCATGTTCTTCCACGATCTTAGGAATGTCCACTTTCAGAATATCCTCGTTGATAATCGTCACATTATTATAATCCGCTAGCGTCTCATCGAGAATCGGGATGAGATTTTTGTCGATCTCCACAGCCACCACTTCTCCCGCCTCTTGCGCCAAACGCTGTGTCATCGTACCGATCCCCGGTCCGATCTCCAAAATACAGTCATCCTTTGTGATCTGTGCCGACTCGACAATCTTATCCAAGATACCGTTATCAACCAGAAAATTCTGCCCGAATTTTTTGCGAAAGTCAAACTGATATCTCTGTATGATTTCCGCCGTATTCCTCTTGTTTCCCAGAGCTGCCATACTCTCCTCTTTTCCCCTGCCTTATGCACAAATCATCCGAATCCTATATCGTGCACTTCCACAACCGCATAGTTTAATTTCGTTTGCAAGTCCCGCCCTTCATTCCGCGAGCTGGAACAGTTTACACGCATTGCAGTTCGTCACTTCCACCACTTCTTCATATGTAACTCGCTTAAGTTCAGCTATCATCCGCACCACATAAGGAAGATTCAAGGATGAATTGCGCTGTCCGCGATATGGTTCCGGCGCAAGATACGGGCTGTCCGTCTCCAGCAAAATCTTCTCCAATGGAATATACTCTACCGCCTCTTTCAGCTTTCTGGAATTATGAAAAGTAATCACGCCGCCAATTCCAAAGTAGAAATCCATATTCAAATATTCCCTCGCTAATTCTTTTGAATAAGAATAACAGTGCACCACGCCGCCAATCTCCCTGGCATGGAGTATTCTCATCATTTCTATCGTATCTTTTGCGGCCTCCCTGGAATGAATAATCATTGGCAGACCGACTTCCCTTGCAAGATCCATCTGTCGCTCAAACCACAATTTCTGCACTGCCTCTTCCGGCTCGTTCCAGTGATAATCCAGTCCGATCTCTCCCACAGCGACCACCTTATCATGTGCACACTTCTTTCGCAGCCAGTCGAGCTTCTCCTCATTCAATTCCGCCGTCTCGCTCGGATGCACTCCCAGCGCTCCGTATAGGAACGGATATTCCTCCATCAGCCGCAATGTTGCCTCACAGCTTGCAAGGCTTGCACCCACATTGACTACTCTGCCGATGCCGTGCTCTTTCAAGGAATTAAGCAGCTCGTCCCTGTCTTCATCAAATGCCTCATCATCGTAATGCGCATGGCTCTCAAAAATCATCTTGCATCTCTCCTCATATCGTTTCATTCATTTTTTTCTATTATTTTTAAATTCCTTAAAATTTTCTTAAAAAATACTTGCAATGCCGGAAACATTATACTATAATAACTCTTGCGTGTTAGAGACATGCATTTATAAGGTATGCACCGCTAGCTCAGTTGGTAGAGCACCTGACTCTTAATCAGGGTGTCCAGG
>JAMPGN010000050.1 GCA_023663915.1 Eubacterium sp.
CTCATATGTTGTATAATTTGTTTATTAAGGAAAATAGGAGGAATAGTATTATGGCAAAAGAAATGATTGCAATGCTTCTTGCCGGCGGACAAGGCTCACGTCTTTATGCGCTTACCGAGAAACTTGCAAAACCAGCAGTTCCTTTTGGCGGCAAATATCGAATTATCGATTTTCCGCTTTCCAACTGCGTCAATTCAGGTATCGATACCGTAGGTATCCTGACACAGTATCAACCACTGGAGTTAAACGAATATATCGGCAACGGCCAGCCATGGGATCTGGATCGTCTCTATGGCGGCGTGCATGTATTGCCGCCTTATCAGAAAGCACATGGCTCAGACTGGTATAAAGGCACGGCGAATGCGATTTACCAGAATATATCGTTTATTGAGCGTTACGATCCCAAGTACGTTATCATTCTTTCCGGCGATCAGATCTGTAAGCAGGATTACAGTGATTTCTTGGAGTTTCACAAGGAGAAGAACGCGGAGTTTAGCGTTGCCGTTATGGAGGTTCCTTGGGAGGAGGCTTCCCGTTTTGGTCTGATGGTGGCGGACGAGAATGACAAGATTACGGAATTTCAGGAGAAACCGAAGAACCCGAAGTCCAATCTGGCTTCCATGGGTATCTACATTTTTAACTGGGACATCCTGAAGAAGTATCTGGAAGAGGACGAGGCTGATCCGGAATCCGAGAATGACTTTGGCAATAACATCATCCCGAATCTGTTGCGCGATCAGCGTCAGATGTATGCTTATCATTTCAGTGGATATTGGAAAGATGTAGGAACCATTTCTTCTTTGTGGGAAGCAAATATGGAGGTTCTTGATCCTGAACACAGCGGCATCAACCTTTTTGATGAAGGCTGGAAGATTTACAGTCGTAATGCAGGTATGACGGGACACAAGATCAATGCGGGCGCAGTGGTAGAGAATGCCATGATTACCGATGGATGCCGGATCAAGGGTACGGTGAAACATTCCGTGCTTTTTGGCGGTGTAAAGGTAGAATCCGGCGCGGTGGTTGAAGATGCTGTCATCATGGGCGGCACGACGATCAAGTCTGGCGCGGTGGTGAAACACTGTATCGTGGCAGAGAATGTAACAATCTGCGAGAATGCCGTAGTAGGCGCAATGCCTACCGAGAGTGAGAAAGGCGTAGCGACTGTTGGTTCGGGCGTTATTATAGGCGAGAATGTTGTGGTAGGTCCGAATGCTATGGTCAGAAATAATGTAGAAGGTGGTGAAGTACAATGATCAAATCAAGCACAGATGTAATCGGTATTATTTTCCCTAACAGTTATGACGCTCTTGTTCCGGAACTGGTCAGCGTGCGTTTGATGGCTTCGATCCCTTTTGCCAGCCGTTATCGTATTATTGATTTTATTCTGTCCAGCATGACGCATTCCGGCATTGACAATATCTCTGTTGTAGTAAATAAGAATTATCATTCCCTGATGGACCACCTTGGCTCCGGCCGTGAGTGGGATCTGGTTCGTAAGAATGGCGGTCTGCACATTTTCCCACCTTTTGCAGAAAAAGAAGTGAGCGGTCCTTATGTTGGACGTGCCAGTGCACTGGCGAGCCTTCTGGATTTCTTAAAAGACCAGAAAGAGAAATATGTGGTGATGTCGGATACGAATGTCGTGGTCAATTTTGATTTCAATGCAATGCTACAGGCACATGAGAACAGCGGCGCAGACATCACGATCGCCTACAATGAGCAGGAACTTCCGAAAGAACTGCTCGATTATCAGACAAGCGATAGAATTTTCTATTATACGTTTGATGTGGAAGAAGGGCGTATCCGTAAAGTGAGCATCAACCCGAAGACAGAGGGCGTGCAGAATACTTCGATGAATATTTTCGTTATTGAGCGTAAACTGCTGATTGAGCTTGTCAGTACGGCATATATGCAGGGGCGTTCCTTCTTTATGCGTGATGTCATTATGCCCCAGCTTAGCAAGCTGAACGTACAGGGTTACAAGTACACGGGTTATGTGGCGCGTATCAGCGGCATGAAGAGCTATTTCGAGGAGAATATGAAGCTTCTCGACGACTATAATCTGGATGCCCTGTTCTCGGCGGCTCCTATTTATACGAAGATCCGTGGGGATAACCCGACTCATTACAAGGATGGCGCGAAGGTTCAGAATGTTATGATGGCTGACGGCTGCGTGATCGAGGGCGAAGTGGAGAACAGCGTGATTTTCCGTGGCGTTAAGGTCGGCAAAGGCGCTAAGATCAAGAATTGTATTCTGATGCAGGATACGGTTGTGGAATCCGGCGCGAACGTGGAGTATCTTATCACCGACAAGAATGTTACCATCACAGCAGGCAAGGAGTTGAAGGGTACGGATACTTTCCCGGTTTATATTGAGAAATTTAAGACGGTATAGTCGGAACATATTTTAAACATATTTTGGACGGAAAAAACTGCATTGTTAAAATGCAGTTTTTTTTGTATACTGATTAGTAGGTGGAGTGGAGCGATACAAGGAGAAGGCGAGTGAAGATTTATTTAGATAATTGCTGCTATAATCGCATACTGAATGACCGTAGCAATTCACAGATATATTATAAACGAAATTCAGTCATGCTTATTCTCGAGTTAGTAGAAAAAGCATCGGTGAACTTGGTCGGAAGTGAAATGCTGGTAAAAGAAATAAGAGATATTTACGATAGTTATAAAAGAGCCGTTATTCGGATGATGTACAGTTTGTGTTCCGAGGAGATTAGGATAAATTCAGCTATTTTGGACAGGGCAGAGAAAATCCGCCATTGTTCCAATGTCAAGTATAAAGACAGCATTCATCTGGCTTGTGCTGAAATGGCAGGTGCAGACGCTTTATTGACGACCGATAAGAAATTTATAAGTAATGGGAATCGTATTAAGACATACACAAGAGTAATGAATCCAAATCAATGGTTATCGGAGGTGCTATATTAATGATTTCGACGAAATTAAATATAATGAGTAATGCGGAAATACAAAGGAATGGTATTGCGGCGCTTAAAGAAGCTTTAGGGGTGACAGGGACGATTAAGTTTCTTGAACAATTTGATCAAGGCGGTTATGGTGATTATACGGCGGAAAAGTATTTGGATGAAGGACTAGAACCGACAGACGAGGAGATTCGCAGGATGTTTGGGTGTTAGGGAGGTAACGGAATGGATTTATACAAGGAGATAGTGCATGAATAAAGAATCCTTTTCATTTGTGGTATATATGATTCATGCCTGCGCCAATAAATGGCATATGATGCCGTCAGAGGTTTATCGTAGATTGCAGAGCGTGGGTTGTATCGAGTGCTATCTTGTGCCTCATTATGAGATTTTGCATACGCAGGGGACAGGATGTATTGTGAACGACATTGAGGAATATCTGAGTGTGCGAGGTGCGGCGGTATGATCGTTTATCATGGTTCAACAAAGGTTGTCAAGAAACCGGATATAAGGCATTCTTATCGAACGCTTGATTTCGGAATGGGATTTTATGTGACTACCATTAGAGAACAGGCAGAGAGATGGGCAAGGCGTAAATCAGATATTATGGGGAAAAATAAGGCAATCGTAAATGTCTATCAAATGTGTGATGATCATAAGGGATTTCAGGTAAAGTCTTTTGATGATGATTTGCTAGAATGGATTGATTTTGTATGCAGATGCCGGGACGGAGAACAAGACTACCGGAAGTATGACATGATTTTCGGAAAAGTTGCAAATGATAAAGTGTTCCGAGTCGTAGACATGTATCATACAGGAATTTGGGATAAAGAACGTGCACTCAAAGAAATTAGGGTTTATCCATCTTATGACCAGATAGCGTTTATTACGCAGAGGGCTATAGATAGGATGTTAGTATTTGAATCGTTCGAGGAGATATGACCGATGGATGGAGAAATGTTGGAAAGGGTATATCAAGAAAATTTAGAAGAGAGAATCATCGCCTATCTCTCTGAGACAAAAGGGATTTCATTAGAAAATGCAATGGATATTTATTATCACAGCGCATTGGCGGATAAGATTCATCGGGGAGTTGAAGGTGTGCAATACCTCGATTACAAGGTGCTTGTCCAGATATTGTGTGAGACAGAGAAAGATTTATTGATGTCATTTTAAGAAATTTAAAAATATAAAATTATAACATTCAAACTCATGAAAGGAAGGATGAAGAACAATGCGGAAGGCAGGCAGATTGCATCAAATATTTAAAAAGACACTAGTGTCAGTTATTTGCATGGTGGAAATGCTCGTTGTAATAGGAAGTATATCAGCCTGTGGTGTGAACGTCGGCAGCGCCACGCCACAACAGGGAGCAACGGTCACAAATGAAAGTCAGCAGACAACAGCAGCGTCAAATACAATTCCGCAGGAAACAACGCCGTCCAAGGAAAGCCGGCAGGTAGCAGTGCCGTCAACCGAACCGCAGCAGGATACTGCACCGTCTGATACGGCGCAGCAGGATACCGCCCAGTCCAACACGCACCAGCAGGACGTACCTCAGCCTGCACAGGGCGGCAGCGGACAGATCAGCCTTGATGATGCGAAACAGGCAGCTCTTGCGGATGCGGGAGTGTCCGCTTCTGACGCGCAGTATACGAAAGAAAAGTTAGATTATGAAGACGGCATTGCGGTATATGATATTGAGTTTTATGCAGGCAATACGCAGTATGAATATGAGATTAATGCGGCGACGGGCGCGGTTTATAGCAAGAGCATAGAAACATTCCCCACGCAGGCGGGCAATGGAAATGGAAGTAAAATGGGAACTTCGACAACCTATATTGATGTGGATGACGCAAAAGCGATTGCCCTCAATCATGCAGGATTCTCCGAAGCGGATGTGAGTTGTTTCAAAAGTGAGTTTGACATCGACGACGGTTGGGCAGTATATGAAATAGAGTTCAACAAAGGCGGACGGGAATATGAGTATAAGATTAATGCAGCGGATGGTTCGATCATGGAGTATGACGTGGATTGATTCTTGCATTTAACGATAGAAAGCAGAACCTAAAGTTATAGTTGCGATAAATAAAGAGATTCAAATATTATATACAAGAAATAAAAAGGGACGTGGGATTTTCTCATGTCCTTTCTTTTTCATCCTTTTCAAATCTGACAATGCTGTCAGCAGTGCAGTCTAACGCATTGCATAATTTCTCAAGGGTATACATTGTTATGTTGTTATTATGTTTAAGAGTATGCACGGTGCTGGCTGGTATGCCGTATCGGTTGATTAAAGCATATGTTGTCACGCCCTTCTGACGCATGGTTTCCCACAGGGGTTCGTAGCTTATCATGTGATTACCCTCATTCTCCTTTTTTTATTATGATTCATAAAATTTTGGTTGAATATACTAGACATGACGAGTATACTTGCCTTAGCGACTATACAAATAGAAGAAAATATGGTATAAAATACTACGAAACAGAGTATAATATACATATGAACTAAAAATACAAATGGATCTGCAATAAAAATATAGAGATAGGGAGTGGGAATGTATGGGTACGTTTTGGAAACTGTTTCGCGTCATTGCATTATTGATACCGTTAGCAGCTATCGTGATTGGCAATCTGGTGCATGGCTGGTATCGGATCAAATGTTTCAAGGTAAAGAAATGCTCAGACAGGCAGTGCAGATACAGATTACATTGCCCTAAATATAAGGATAGGCTTACAGAAGAAGATAAAGACAAGATAGAAAAGCTCATAGATCAGTTCTGATTGAAGAATTTAATGATTAATTTTATATAAAATGAATAGCGGGTTCGAAGCGCAACCGAATTGACACTCTCGCATGTCTAATGATAAAATGATGAACAGTAGTGAGATGTGTGTAAGATTGGAGGATATGTATGCCACGCAGAACAGATATTCATAAGGTGTTAATTATTGGTTCCGGACCGATCATTATCGGACAGGCATGTGAGTTTGACTATTCGGGGACGCAGGCTTGTAAAGCGCTTCGTAAATTAGGATACGAGATCGTGCTCGTCAATTCCAACCCGGCAACGATCATGACCGATCCGGAGACGGCGGATGTGACCTATATTGAGCCGCTTAATGTAGAACGTTTAGAGCAGATTATTGCAAAGGAACGCCCTGATGCGCTGCTTCCGAATCTGGGAGGGCAATCCGGGCTTAATTTGTGTGCGGAATTAAACAAGGCGGGCATTCTGGATAAATATCATGTGCAAGTCATCGGTGTTCAGGTGGATGTCATCGAGCGGGGAGAAGACCGCATTGCGTTTAAGAAAACAATGAACCAGCTTGGAATCGAGATGGCAAAAAGCGAGGTGGCATACTCCGTGGAGGAAGCGTTGTCCATTGCGGAACAATTAGGTTATCCAGTGGTTTTGCGTCCCGCTTACACGATGGGCGGTGCAGGCGGCGGACTGGTATACAATCGGGAAGAATTGCAGGTGGTATGTGCCAGAGGCTTACAGGCAAGTCTGGTGGGACAAGTTCTAGTGGAAGAATCGATTCTTGGTTGGGAAGAATTGGAATTGGAAGTCGTGCGTGATGCGGATAACAATATCATCACGGTATGCTTTATCGAGAATATCGATCCCATGGGCGTGCATACAGGCGATTCCTTCTGTGCAGCTCCGATGCTGACGATCTCGCAGGAATGTCAACAGAGGCTTCAGGAACAGGCGTACAAGATCGTGGAATCCGTACAGGTAATCGGCGGTACGAATGTACAGTTTGCTCATGATCCGGTGACGGATCGGGTGATTGTCATTGAGATCAATCCCCGTACCTCACGTTCTTCTGCACTGGCATCCAAGGCAACGGGATTCCCGATCGCGCTGGTATCTTCCATGCTGGCGGCTGGTCTTACCCTGAAAGATATCCCCTGCGGCAAATATGGAACATTGGATAAGTATGTGCCCGATGGAGATTACGTGGTCATTAAATTTGCTCGCTGGGCATTTGAAAAGTTTAAAGGTGTCGAGGACAAGCTCGGAACGCAGATGCGCGCCGTGGGTGAAGTCATGAGCATCGGCAAGACTTACAAAGAAGCGTTCCAGAAAGCGATTCGTTCCTTGGAGACGGGACGTTATGGCTTGGGACATGCCAAAGATTTCGATACACTTCCCAAGGAAGAATTGTTGCGGAGACTGCTCACGCCTTCCAGCGAACGTCATTTCCTGATGTACGAGGCGCTCCGCAAAGGTGCGACGATCGAAGAGCTCTATGAGATCACCAAGGTGAAAGCGTATTTTATCGAACAGATGAAGGAACTGGTCGAGGAAGAGGAAGCCATTCTACAATACAAGGGAAGCATGCTTCCGGACAAAATGCTTATCACCGCCAAAAAGGACGGATTTTCGGATAAATACTTAAGCCAACTTCTGCAGATTTCGGAGGACGACATCCGCAGCCGCCGTCTTAAGCTGGGCGTGGAAGAGGCATGGGAAGGCGTACATGTCAGCGGCACGCAGGACAGTGCCTATTTCTATTCTACTTACAATGCACCGGATCGTAATCCGGTTAAAGAAGAGAAACCGAAGATTATGATTCTCGGCGGCGGGCCGAACCGTATCGGACAAGGAATCGAGTTTGATTATTGTTGTGTGCATGCGGCTATGGCCCTTAAGAAGCTGGGCTTTGAGACGATCATCGTCAACTGCAATCCGGAAACGGTATCGACCGATTATGACACTTCCGATAAACTGTATTTTGAACCGCTTACGCTGGAAGATGTCTTAAGTATTTATAAGAAAGAAAAGCCTCTCGGTGTGATTGCACAGTTTGGCGGTCAGACCCCTTTGAATCTCGCCTCTGAACTGGAAAAGAACGGTGTCAAGATTCTTGGCACATCCCCGTCTGTCATTGATCTGGCGGAGGATCGCGACCAGTTCCGCGCCATGATGGACAAACTGGATATCCCCATGCCGGAGTCGGGAATGGCGACGACGGTGGAAGAAGCGCTTGCTATCGCGGCGGGCATCGGCTATCCGGTGATGGTTCGTCCTTCCTATGTGCTTGGCGGAAGAGGGATGGAAGTGGTCTACGATGATGAGAGCATGGCGGAATATATGAATGCCGCAGTGGGCGTGACGCCCGATCGTCCGATTCTGATTGACCGTTTCTTGAATCATGCACTGGAATGTGAGGCGGATGCAATCAGCGACGGCGAGCATGCTTTTGTGCCTGCCGTGATGGAACATATCGAACTTGCCGGTATCCATTCCGGAGATTCGGCGTGCATCATCCCTTCCGTGCACATTCCGGATGAGAGTGTGGAGACGATCAAAGAATATACGCGGAAAATTGCGGAGGAGATGCATGTCAAGGGGTTGATGAACATGCAGTACGCTATTGAGAATGGCAAAGTGTTTGTGCTGGAGGCAAATCCGAGGGCATCCCGCACCGTGCCGCTGGTTTCCAAGGTTTGCAATATTCGTATGGTGCCGCTGGCGACGGATATCATCACGGCGGAGCTCACGGGTCGGCCATCCCCGATAGCGGGACTGAAAGAACAGGTGATTCCCAACTATGGCGTGAAAGAGGCGGCGTTCCCCTTCAATATGTTTCCGGAGGTCGATCCGCTCCTCGGACCGGAGATGCGCTCTACCGGGGAAGTGCTTGGCTTGTCCCGCTCTTACGGCGAAGCCTTTTTTAAGGCGCAGGAGGCGGTACAGTCGAAATTGCCGCTGGAAGGAACCGTATTGATTTCGGTCAATAAGAAAGATAAAGATGAAGTGTTAGAAGTGGCAAAAAGCCTTGCGGAGGACGGCTTCAAGATCGTGGCGACAGAAGGAACTTATAATCTGATCACGGCAGCGGGTATTCCGGCGACGAAAACGAAGAAACTCTACGAAGGACGCCCGAACGTAAGGGATAGGATCACCAACGGCGATTTTGACTTAATTATCAACTCGCCTGTCGGGAAAGACAGCGTGCACGATGACAGTTATCTGCGCAAAGCGGCGATCAAGGCGAAAGCGCCCTATATCACGACCGTTGCTGCCGCAAAAGTGACTGCCGAGGGAATCCATTATTTGAAGACCCATAACAGCAGTGAAGTGAAATCCTTGCAGGAGCTGCATGGGGAGATTCATGACAGGTGATGACAATGTCAGAAGAAAAAAGACAGGAAATAAAAAACGTAGTCGCTCGATATATTGATGAGGTGAAAGGTGTTTTGGGAAATGATTTTCAAAGCGCAGTTATTTATGGCTCATTTGCAAGAGGCGATATGCGGGACGATTCAGATATTGATATTGCTATTTTTACTGATCGCAAGTCACAAGACTTTTATCTGTTAATTAATAAGATTGCAGAGCTGACGTTTGAGTATAATGTGGAATACGACATTATACTATCGCCTGTGTTTCAAAATGTAGATGACTATCATAGAATGCTTCATGTTCTGCCATATTATCAGAGTATTCAGAGAGAAGGTGTATTGATTGGATAACGAGTTGAGAGAGCAAAGTGATTACAATGATTTCTATATTGCATCTAAACAGGAAAGTCAGCAACAACTGGAAATTGCGGAAGAGTTAGTTGAGCAGGTTACAAAATATCTTCAGCGACAGAACATGAATATATAAGAATAAATGCAGGGATGAGAGCTATTTGCCGTACAAAAGTACGGTAAATGGCTCTTTTAGCGTGCAGGCTTATCTCAATTTTTTCTTAAGACTATCTTAAATAAATTAGTACTTGACAATACATAGTAGTAGGTTTAATCTAATACTAGTATAGGAGGAAGCGGCATGAATCCACAATTTAAGAAAGGTGTACTAGAACTCATTGTCCTAGAGTCCGTGCGCCAAAAGGATATGTATGGATATGAACTGGTTGAGGAAGTTTCGCAGGTTATTGATGTGAATGAAGGGACGATTTACCCTTTGTTAAAAAGACTCACCAACGAACGTTATTTCGAGACATACCTGCGGGAATCGTCCGAGGGACCGCCCAGAAAGTATTACCATCTAACGGCTGCCGGAATATTGTATCGAGACTCGCTGGCAAAAGAGTGGGATGAATTTCAAGAACGGGTCAACGGATTTCTAAAGGGGAGGAGCGGAAATGAATAAGGAGAAATTTTTGGAAAAGTTACGGGAATATCTCAGCATCTTGGAGAATCAGGAGCAGGAGGATGTTTTGGCGGAGTATTCCCAGCATATTGATATGAAGATGCAGAAGGGGTTGAGTGAGGAGGAGGCAATTCGGGATTTCGGTCCGATCGAGCAGCTTGCGACGGAGATTCTGGAGGCATATCATGTGAAAGCGGAATTTCATAAGAAGAGTACACCGTTTAGAATTGGGAAGCCAAAGGCAGGCGGGCAGATCAAAGAGGCATGGACGAAAGTTGTCCATAAGATTGGACAAGGTTTTCAATGGATCGGTGTAAAGTGCCGTACTTTTGCGAAGTGGTGCAGTAAGCCTTTTACAAGAAGAAAAGCAAGGGTCGATGAATCTATACAAGAGAAGTATATGCAGGATAAGCAGAAGAGCTGTGCGGAGAGGAAAGGAACGGAAGAGATGGGACGTATGGAGAAGTTTTTCGGGGCAATCGGCAGAGGGATTGTTTCGATATGGAAATGGTTTGTCGAGTTTTGTGTCTTCTTGTTGAAGTTCATGTGGAATGCGGCATGGCTGGTTTTTGCCATATTCTGTGCAGGCATGGCGATGGTTATATTAATGGGAGTCGGAGCGATACCGATTTTCTTGGCACAGGGGTATCCTTTTATAGGAATTTTCATTATCTGTATCGGCGGGCTTCTGTGTCTGGGGGCGATGGCTTACGGAGCGTTTGGCATGTTGATTAGACGATCAAATGGCAATAGGGACAGAAACAACGGAGACGAGTATCAGGAAAAAGCAGAGAAGGAGGCAGCATATGAGCAGACAACATAAAATAACAATCGTAATATTTTGCATTGGAGTGCTGCTATGCGGAATTGGAGCGGGCGTAGCTTTTACGGAATTTAGCGGGCTTACCTATGGCGGGACACAGATTCTGGGGGAGCCGGAGATCGTCACGAAGGATTTGGACGTGGATTTTGAACAGGGGGAAGACGTGACAAAGATCGTAGGGATTTACAATTACGGTGGACGGAATGTGGAGACGGATAGCAGTGTGCCTGTCAATACGGTGCGGTTTCGCATGACGTACAATGCCAAAATAGTGGAACCTTTCGCAGAGATGGACGCAGACGAAGGGAGAATCCTTTTTGGGTACTATCGAACAGATTGGCAGGATGATATGGCATTGATGATGGAAGCAAAGGACATTGTTTTGCAGAATTTGAAAGAAGGCAGGCTGGTATCCTTTGATGCCGTGGAGATGGAGGAGGTGGAGGTGCTCGTCAATCCGAAGTGTGCGGAGAGTGTGAGGATAGGATATTAAAATATGGATGGAAGGTGTTTAACCGATAGAATATAATTAGATTATGTAGAAGTGAACATATTATAAAAAATAAGAGTGTAAAGCCCTTGATCATCTAATAGACTTTACACTCTAATATTTAGTGGTCATGTTGGTTGTTTACGATACTTTTTTCTCTAGCTCTGTCATTCTTTTTTCTAATTGATTATACAGTGCGTATAAATCAAGATAATCATTACGGGCTTTTAATAAACGAATATCTTTTTGTACAGTTTCCAATTTATCATTGACTTCGTCAAGTTTGCCCGATAATCGTTGTTCTACCCTGTCGAGTTCTGCAATCATGGCATTGAAAAGTTCTCTCGTTTCATTATCCATAAGTAACGACCTCCTGTATAGAGAAGTATACCACAACCAAAGTGTAAAGTCTATTCAATTATCCAGGACCACAGATTATAAAAGGATTATTGCAATTTTTGTTACAGGAATACCCTATATGTGGTAAAATGAATATGAGTATAGCAGCATGAAATCATATTACTGCTATAATAATGTCGTAGATTATGTGAAAGATAAGGAGGGGCGGCATATGGAGAATTATGTGATTGCGATTGCGCGTGGATTCGGCAGCGGTGGCAAGGCGATAGGTTCCCAGCTTGCCAAAGAGTTGGGGATTTCGTGTTATGAACATCAGTTAATCGACATGGCATCGGAATACAGCGGCATTAACAAACAACTGTTTGCGGAGGTGGACGAGAAATTGCGCGGCAGCTATGTTATGAAGCATCTGATGAAGATCCCATATACCTATGTGGTGGAGCCAAGTGATAAAGAGTTCACGTCGGATATTAACCTGTTTAATATTCAGTCTGAAATTATCAAAGAACTTGCGAAGACAGAGTCGTTTGTGGTGATCGGCAAATGTGCGGAGTACATTTTGCGGGATGAGCCGAATGTGATCAGTGTCTACGTAGAAGCACCGGAGAAAGATTGCATAGCAACTGTTATGGATCGCATGCAGGTGTCGGAGAATAAGGCAAAGGAATTGATACACAAGACAGACAAATACCGTGCGGATTATTACAAATATTACACGCGGGGGAAGAACTGGAAAGACCCTGTAAATTACGATTTAACACTTAATAGCTCCAGGGTGGGCTGGGATAATTGTGTAAAGTTGATTAAAGAGTATGTGAATATGAAATTGGGTGTATAAGCGAGAACAATACCTATGACAGATGAATATCTAATACATGCTAAGGATAGATCCCTTGGAATGTTTCGTTCCAAGGGATTTTCAGTAATCGATGTATCAATAAAAAATAGGAAGAATGCGATAAACACAGGAGATAGAGAAACATAACGATTGATATAGTGAAAAGGGAGCTTAGACGTGGCAAGAAAGAATTGCGCACGTTATAGAATAAAAAGCGTTTGTTATTTAAATAAGCTTTTTACTATTTTGTTATAAGAAAACGAGTGTAACATTTGAATGGACAGGAAAAACTAGTATGAGTATGGAATGCGTACAAAGTGAAGGTGGAAACTAGTTCTAAAGAAAAAATAAATGAATAAATCATGATTTAATATTATTTGCAAAACGGAGAATATCGGATGTAACCGCATAAGGTAATAAAATATCAGATGTGATACAGGGTTGCAGCATTCTTATAGTATATCTTCTAAAAAATAATGTTTCATAGAATAATAGAATGCCATGCGTTATGGAAAACGTATATTTATGATGAAAACAGTAGAATATTTCAATTATTAAAACGGTCGAAACTAAAAATAACGCACGCAGCGATAATGGTTTTGATATTCAAGGATGCAAACACTGGAAATATGAAATTTAATTAGGATTTAATAAATATATAATTTGAAAGGGGATTTTGGCATAATCATGGAGGATAAAAGATTTGCGATACTGATCGATACGGATAATATATCTTCTAAATATATTTCTGCGATCATGGACGAAATGACAAAGCATGGTATCGTCACATACCGGAGGGCGTATGGCGATTGGACAAGCACGCAGGCGCGTAGTTGGAAATCGAAGCTGATGGAAAACTCGATCACGCCGATGCAGCAGTTCAGCAACACGGTAGGCAAGAACGCGACGGATTCCACGCTGATTATTGATGCGATGGATATTTTGTATACAGGGAATGTGGACGGTTTTTGTATCGTATCCAGTGACGGAGATTTTACGCGTCTCGCGATCCGCCTGCGGGAGTCGGGAATGCTGGTGGTCGGTATGGGGGAAGAGAAGACACCGAGGTCTTTTCGGACCGCCTGTTCGCAGTTTACCGTATTAGAGAATCTGATCGACGAGGACGAGGAAGACTTGCAGGAAGAAGAAGCATCGAAAGGGACAACGAAAGGAACAACCGGCACTGCGGCAGGAAAGACCGGTAAAAATAAAAAGACATCCGCCAAGAATAGCGATGCCGACAAGGAATCGACATCGATCAGCAAAGAGGTTATCGAGAGCGCGATCATAAATATCATCACGGAGAATGAGAACAAAGATAAGGAGACGGGGCTTGGTGAGATCGGCAGCAGACTGTTGAATAAATATCCCGATTTTGATGTGCGTAATTATGGTTACAGTCTTCTTTCCCGTTTTTTGGAGGAAATTCCCAGTCTGAAACTGGTGAAAAATAACACGCGTATCAATGTGGAGCTGATGGCAAACCAAAACTCAGAGACGGAGATTACAGAATATATTAAGACGGTTGTGCGATGCAAAGGCGAGAAAGGAATGCGCGTGAATGAGCTGAGTAATATCGTGCACCGGAAATATGCGCGGTTCAAACCGAAGAATTACGGCTATTCCCAGTTTACCAAGTTCCTGCAGGCGATCCCTGAGTTGGAGATTTACGGTGATATCAATGCGCGCAAGGTGCGGTTTGCAGAGGAGAAGAAGAGTGATTCCGAGGAAAAGCAAGATTCTGGTAATTGACGATGATGTTTACATCGGGGATATGTTGGAGGAGATGCTAACGCGGGAAGGGTATGACGTTATGCGTGCCTTTTCCGGGACGGAGGCGGAGCTTTTGTTAGAGAAGACGGGAAGATCGGATCTGATTCTGCTCGATCTGATGCTGCCGGGGCTTTCGGGTGAGGAGTTATTGTCGAGACTTAAGGGAATACCTGTGATTGTGGTCAGTGCGAAGGGCAGCATCGACGATAAGGTACAACTTCTCCTTGGCGGCGCGGCAGACTATATCACCAAACCCTTTGAGGGAAGGGAATTATTGGCGAGGGTCGCGGTACAGTTACGGAAGAATCAGGCGGTGGAAGATACAGAACGGATGTTATGCTTTGAGAATATTGTGATGGCTGTAGGTGAGCATACCGTCATGGTAGGAGAACAGCCGGTCAGACTGACGAAGACAGAGTATGCCATTTTGAAAATATTGATGCAGAGTCCGTCGCAGGTTGTCACGAAGTCGCATCTTTTGAACCGTATCAGCGAGGACACGCCGGACTGCATGGAAAATTCGTTGAAAGTGCATATCAGCAACTTGCGCCGGAAACTGCGGGAAGCAAGTGGCAGGGATTACATCGAAGCTGTGTGGGGGATTGGATTTAAATTACGGACTAATTAGGGTTGGGCGATGATTTAGGTAGTGAGCAATTTATCGTTGTAAATAGAGTAGATGTCTGAGTTAATCATCGTTTTATTCATCACATTTGTGATGAATAAAACGATGATTATGTGTTGATTAAAATAATAAAAAAGTATATATTGTATAGGGAGAGAGGTGATTGCATGAATCTCGGAATGGAAACGGAGCTGATCGAGTTCAAAAAGACAACAGGTGAATTGAAAGAAGGCATCGTTTCATTAGCTTCTATGTTGAATAAGAATGGCAAAGGCACATTATATTTTGGAGTAAGAAATGATGGTGAAATCTTAGGGCAGCAAATAGGAGACCGCACACTGCGCGAGATATCCCAAGGGATTGCCAATGCGATTAAACCACAGATTATCCCGACGATTATTATGGAATTATGTGATGATAAAAATGTAATAAAAGTCACCGTCGAAGGAGATGAAAAACCTTATTCGGCATATGGAAAGTATTACATTCGGTCGGCAGACGAGGACAGGGAGATATCACCACAGCAGTTACGCAATTTAATGCTGAGTGTATCAAATTCGATTGTAAATATTGAGGCGAATAATCAGGAGTTAACCTTTGAACAGTTAAAAATGTTATATGCCGGAAATAATCTCATGCTTCGGGAGAATACTTTTGAACAGAATTTAAATCTTTTAACGCGTGATGGAACTTATAATTTAATGGCGGCTATTCTCGCGGACGTTAATAGTTATTCTATTAAAGTTGCGGTATTTCGTGGTACAGACAAGACGGATTTGATCAAGCGTAATGAATATGGTTATAAATGTATGCTTGTAGCCGTGAAGCAGGTGCTAGATTATATGGAAGCGCTGAATGATACCATAGTGGATGTTGGCGGCATCCTTAGAAAGGAAAGCAGATTGTTCGATTTTCCATGCTTCAGGGAGGCATGGCTAAATGCCTGTCTGCATAATAATTGGTCGAGGCAGACACCGCCGGCAGTATATATGTTTGAAGACCGTATCGAAGTCATATCGGTGGGAGGTTTACCAGAAGGACTTACTTTGGAAGAATTTTATGCAGGAAAAAGCAAGCCTGTGAATCTTGAACTTCAGCAGATTATGGTTCAGTTGGATTATATAGAACAGACAGGACATGGAGTACCTTTGATTGTATCCCGGTATGGAAAAGAAGTATTTGACATAACGGAAAATTTTATTACAGTAACCATACCGTTAAAGAAAGATAAAGTGATGGAAAGGGATTGGCAAAAGGCGAATGGGTATCTATTGGATGAATGTGATAAAAATATATTAGGTTTGATGAAAGAAAATCCAAATATTACGGTGCATGAACTTAGCGGACAGATAGGGCTTGGAACAACATCAATTACAAAACATATTCGTATTCTGAGGGAAAAAGGTATTATTGAAAGAACAGGTTCCAAAAAGAAGGGACAATGGACCATAAAAGAGAAAATTTTATAGTTTTTGATTTAAGAAAATTTTACCAAATCTTAACTCTTTTCTTAACCGCTTTCTTAATATTTATGAGATAGAATAACGGTATCACAAAGTAACAGTTCCAATGCATGAGACAGAGGGTCATCGGATTGTTACATGATAAAGTAAGAAAAGAGGAGGAGCGGTTATGGAATATTGTCTGACAACGGACGCGCTGTGCAAGCAGTACAGGCAGGACAAGGCGTTGGACGGTCTCACGATGCATGTGCCGAAAGGGTCAATCTATGGATTCGTTGGAAAGAACGGTGCTGGTAAGACAACGCTGATCCGCCTAGTCTGTGGTTTGCAGAAAGTCACTTCGGGCGATTATACTTTGTACGGAATCAACCACACCGACAAAAGAATCGCGAAAGCGCGCAGACGTGTGGGTGCGATTGTGGAGACGCCGGCTGTCTATATGGATATGACAGCGCGGGATGATCTGAAAATGCAATACCGTGTGCTGGGACTGCCTTCGTATGAGGGAATCGAGGAACTGCTCAAACTGGTCGGGCTTGCGGATACCGGTAAAAAGAAGGCGAAAAATTTTTCGCTGGGAATGCGGCAGCGGCTTGGGATCGCGGTTGCGCTGGCGGGCGATCCGGATCTTCTTATATTGGATGAGCCGATCAACGGGCTTGATCCGCAGGGAATCATAGAGATCAGAGAACTCATTTTAAAACTGAACAGGGAACGGCAGATTACCGTGCTGATATCCAGCCATATTCTGGAAGAACTGTCTAAATTGGCGACGCATTACGGATTCATCGACGGAGGTCGCATTATCCGGGAAGTCAGCGCACAGGAGTTGGAGATGGCATGCAGAAAATGCATTCATATAGAAGTAGACAATGCCGGAGCGCTCGCCCGCGTACTTCATGAAATGCAGATCGAGTACCGCATGACTGCAGAGAAGGAAGCGGAAATTTATGCGGATATGAGCGTGACGAAGCTGGTGCTTGCCCTGCAGAAAGAAGACTGTGAGGTGCTTTCCTACAGAGAGCAGGATGAGAGTCTGGAGAGCTATTACGTCAATCTGGTGGGAGGTGAAGTGTATGAGTAGACTGCTTGCTGCCAATTTTGCCAGGTTGTGGAAGAGCAGGATCTTTCATGTGCTGGAGATTTTTGTCGTGGTCTACAGCGTTTTCCTGTATGGCGATGCCTATATTGCGGTTCATTATCATCATCAAATATACCATAATTGGAATTTATATTTTTTCAATGAAATGATGTTTATTGGCGTTGCGCTGGCGGTCTTTGTCTCTTTCTATATCGGTGTGGAATATAGCAACGGAACGATTCGCAATAAGTTGACGGCGGGGCATTCACGGTTTCACATTTACATGGCGAATCTGGTGGTTTGCTATGTTACTGGAATAATAACGTGTGTTATGTATAGTGTATTATCACTGATGTTAGGGCTTATTCTGATTGGAAAAGAGACGGTGCAGGGTTTGTGGAAACCAGGACATGGCATGGTAGTTGCATTATTTATTTTGATGGCATATACGGCAATTTCTGTGTTGATTTCCATGACCGATCGAAATACAATGCGCTCGGCTGTAGTGAATTTGCTTCTTTCCATTCTGCTCTTGTTTGCGGGGATTATCGTATGTCAGTATCTGGAAATGCCGGAGTATACTGTGCGGCTTACAACAGTGGAGGAAGAGTCGGGGGAGACTAAGACCGTGGAGGAGACGGTATATAATTCGAGATATCTGACCGGTACGAAGCGGAAAATATATGAAAGCGCAGAATTACTGCTGCCTTCCGCACAGGTGATGTATGTTGTGGATCGAGAGAAGGACTACTCGCCAAAACAGCCGTTATGCATGCTTGGAATCGCGGTGACATGCACCGGAGCGGGGATATGGATATTTGGCAGGAAGGATATTAAATAGTGATTTAACAATGCCTTATTGATGTTTTAATAATGTTTCGGGCAAAGGAGGATGATACCAATGCAGATGTGTCTCATATGTGTACTGCTCAGTATTCTCTTCCTTTTTGCATGGAAAATATGGTCGCTGAGGAAGGCGACAAGGGAGATTCGGGAAGGACTCGCGGAAAAACTTGAGACGGAGACGAATATACTCATTACAATCGATAGCCGGGACAAGGCAATGCGGGGACTTGCAGAACAGCTCAACGTAGAATTGCGTCGCCTGCGTGAACAGAGGCGGCAGTATGAGCAGGGAAATCTGGCATTAAAGGAGACAATCACAAATGTCTCCCACGATATCCGCACGCCGCTGACGGCGATCTGTGGTTATCTGGAACTGCTTGAAAAGGAAGAAAAGTCCGAGGCGGCGCAGCGGTATCTGTCAATCATTCAGAACCGCACGGAAGTATTGAAGGAACTGACGGAGGAACTTTTGGTATATACTACAGCAATTCCGGCGGAGCGAATCTCGCAACCGAGCGCAGTTCTTAAACAAGCGTCAACTCGCAAACAAGCGTCAACTCGCAAACAAGCGTCAACTCGCAAACAAGCGTCAGCTTGTAAACAAGCATCCGCTTGTTTTTTTAAAACAGGATATGAGAACGTGAGTTTGAACCACTGCCTGGAAGAGAGCGTTTCCGCTTATTACGGCGCATTGACCATGCGCGGAATTACACCGCAGATTCATATACCGGAAAATGAGGTGATACGCTGCTTGAATCCAGCTGCACTCTCCCGTATTTTGGAAAATGTGCTCAGCAATGCGGTCAAATACAGTGACGGGGACTTAGAGATCGCATTGTCCAAAGAGGGGGAGATTGCGTTTTCCAATCATGCCGCATCGCTTGACGAGGTGCAGGTGGGAAGGATGTTTGAGAGATTCTATACGGTGGAAAATGCGGAACATGCCACGGGTCTTGGTCTGTCGATCGCCCGCCTTTTGACGGAGCAGATGGGCGGCAGTATCAAGGCGCAGTATGAAGATAGCGTACTCACAATACGAATTGCATTTCTTAATTTACGATTTAATTCCGTTAATACACTGTCTCGACATTTTTGATAACATTATCTTCTACTTGAAATCTCCACACAGAATGCCCTGGCAGCCGATGCTCTGTAAGATAATATGCGTTATCGAAAAATGTGATATAGTAGGGCGTTCCGCCGCCGATAAAATTGTTATATACATCTTCATAATCCCCATCAGTCAACGAAGATAAGTCTTTGGTGCGAATCATGGTGGCATAGTCCTGATTGCCGGTAATGTCTGTGGAGACTGTAATATAGAAGTAATCCTGAATCGGGGTAAGCTGTATCATGCCCGCCATGCTTTCTGGAACAGGATATGTTTCTTGAATCTCGAAACTTTCAAGGTCGGCGCGGATGATAGAGCAGTTTCCCGATACAAAGTAGATATCACCGCCGACGATCGTAAAAGAACGCACATAGACATTGTTGAGAGACTCTATGCGACGGATCTCGGTCAGATACATGCGGGGATCGTCTGGGTTGTGGCGGAACAGATACATTTCGCCACTCATCGAGCTCCATGCATAAAAAGTATCCGTCGGCGCGTCGTAGATGATATAGTGGGGACGATTGCCGATCTCACGAAAAGTCTGTGTGTGGACGTAAGCGTCGCCCTTTTTTTCAAAAATCAAAATGCGGTGCTGCTCCGTATCGTCGATCAGATATACGATGCCATCGCTTGCGAGGGTGTGTCCTTTGTCGATATCGTCCGTCATGACTTTCCATTCGTAGAGCGGGTCAGTCAGATTATCGTTGTAGATCACCTGGTTATGATAGCAGTCCACCAGAAAATAGGTGTCGTCCACTTTGGTAAGATAGGTGGGGACGCTTAGGTCGGTGCAGGGGTTTGTTTTCATGTCTGCGGTGGATGTGACATTAGTGTCATCAACATTGGATTCGGAGACAAGTTCGGACGCACGGAGGTATTCTGTGACCGGTCCGGGGATCTGAGAAGGATTCGGAGAACGGTCAGAATCATTCTGAGTCATGACCAATGTCCATAGAGTGTCCGATTGCGTGGAAAAATGCCGATAAAGCGCGGCGCAAAGTACAATGAGGAGAAGTATCGCAGCGGCGGATATAAGGTAAATAACTTTTCCAAGGGTCTTTTTTCTTTGTTTCTTGAGCCTGTTTTCGGGTTGGGTTTTCTGTGTTTTTTTCATGTGGGTTTTCCTAATGTGGTTCATTTGCTGTCAACTTCGTGAGCCTTTTATGTTTTATGCAATCGGTCAGTCAAAGTCTATTGAAAGAGCTTTCGATATCTGAAATATGTTGAAATATCGCATGTTATTTATGAACAAGGGACAGCATCTGCTTCTCCAAATTCTCATAAACGTAACAGTTCAGCCATGCCATTCATAATTTGCCAGAATGTACATTATGCACAGAAGATTTACGATCTAGCTGGCAAATTATTCATGTCGGGCGTCCGCCCTATAGAAATGATTGTGCAACTTG
>JAMPGN010000051.1 GCA_023663915.1 Eubacterium sp.
CCATCATTACTGACTACAAGCTCTACCCTTCCGTTCGCTAATTTATTATTTAATGTGGAAAAAGGAAGTAAAACAAAGATCAAAAAAATGAAATTATTAACCAAGAGCTGTGTGCTCTTTTTTTAATCGTGTATATTGCACGTAGAAAGGATTAAAATGTTACATCTTATATATGTTGGAGAAAGTGATCAGAAGTATGTAGTTGATTTCAGCCAGGTCAACAAAAACATAGTTCAGCTCACGGGTGATTTCCCCGTTAAAGAAAATGGATTTACATTATCCCGGATTGGCTATAATGATGCGTGGGATTATACCGGATTTAGGACGATTTACAGGGATATCGAAGGTGGTGTACAGTTTTCAAATGATGAATCCGTTTATGTCGCACCGCCACTTCCGGAGCCGGAACCGGAATATACACCAACAGAAGAGGAAATAGCAGCCCTGTTCAGGCAGAATAAAGAAGATAAGATAAACTTATCCAAAATCCTGCTTGAATCCTATCTTGCAGGGAATCCGATCGTCTCTGCCGCCCATAATAATACGGAAGGTGTCTATGCGGTAACAAGTGAAAAGCAGACATTAATGATGCGCCAGTATATGACATATCAGCTGCAGAAATCTGTAGACACAGATGCGAAACTGACATGGAATGAGACAGGCAAGTCCTGCGAGGACTGGACAGAACAGGAATTTGTGCAGCTGACCCTTGAGATCAAGGAATATGTTTATCCGCTGGTGTCTTACCAGCAGACCATAGAAGAATGCATCAATGCATGTACGACGCAGGAATCACTGGACGAGATAGTAATTGATTATGCGTCCGTACATAACAAAGGAGGGGAATAGTTCATGGAGATATTTCTCTTTTTGATTGGCGGTCGGGTATATACATGGATAGAGCTGATCTGGCGCGGATATACCCATTGGAGTATGTTCCTGCTTGGCGGCATGTGCTTTGTGGTTCTCGGCCTTTTAAATGAGTATCGCATCCCGTGGCACTGGTGTCTGCTGCGGCAGGGCATCGTGGGCGCGTGTATTGTAACTGTATTTGAGTTTCTGACCGGATGTATAGTCAATATCTGGCTTGGCTGGGGTGTATGGGATTATTCTGACCTGCCATTTAATGCTTTAGGACAGATATGTTTGTATTACTTTTTGCTGTGGATTCCGTTATCCATGATCGGGATCATACTGGATGACTGGATTAGGTTCATGATATATCTGGCATTACATGATATATTTCCGCGTATGCAAAAGCGGGAACGTCCATACTACAGGTTTATATAAAAAGCAAATATTTAGGTGAAAAATTGGAGGAAAAATATGAGTAAAATAAATGTATTCACAGACAGATATAATGTTATTGCAGGTGGGATCGTGGCGGTATTAACCGCTGTATTTGGTACATACTGGTATGTTTTCGCGGCATTTCTCGTGCTGAATGTAATTGACTGGATTACGGGCTGGGTGAAAGCGAATAAAAAGAAAGAGGAAAGCAGCAAGGTAGGCGCGATCGGAGCGGTGAAAAAGTTAGGATATTGGGCGATGGTTCTTGTCGCGTTTCTGATCGCGTCCGTGTTTGTCCATTTCGGACATGATATGCTGGGCTTGGATCTTTCTTTCCTGCATTTGATCGGCTGGTGGGTTCTTGCCATGCTGATTGTCAATGAAGCCCGCAGCATTCTGGAAAACCTTGTGGAGTTAGGCTATAAAGTTCCAGAAGTATTGATTAAGGGATTGGCAGTCACGGAAAAGCTGATTGAAGCGGGTATTGATATTCTGGGTGCAGACGATGAAAAAGAGTCACAGGATGGTGCAGACAACGTTACAGACAGATAAACGATAAACGGGTTTAACACAAAGAAAGCATGCGCCGGGCAAAACAAACGCCTTGCGGGGCTTTCTGCATTTTTGGAAGGACGGTACATCATGAGAAGTGAACACACAAAAAAATTACAGCCGGCAGAACTGGCAGGACTGAAAGAGAACGTAACAACGATGAACGAAGACGCGCTGGCTGAATTTAGAAACGGTTTTGAACCCGACGCAATGGGTTTCGATGGAGAAGAAGGAGCGGTTGAGGAATGAATATAAACAGGCAGTACATAACAAAGATCAATTTCACGGATAAGAACAGCACGGCACGGATTAAGTATATCGTGATTCATTACTTTGGCGGGCTTTCCACTGCGAAGAATTTGGCGGCGTACTGGGCGAGGGAATACGCCGGAGCGTCGGCGCATTATGCAATAGGGCATGAAGGGGAAATCTTTCAGATTGTTGAGGACGATGACATAGCATGGCATTGCGGAACATCGGGGACATATAAACACCCTTCCTGTAGAAACTCCAATTCGATCGGAATTGAAATGGCAGTGAAAAAGGAAAAAACGAACACACAGAATGCGACAGACAAGGACTGGTATTTTACACCGGAAACCGTAGCCGCAACGGTGGAACTGACGAGACAGCTTATGAACAAGTACGATGTACCTGCTGAAAACGTGCTGAGACATTATGACGTTACAGGTAAAATCTGCCCGAACCCGTATTATTATAATTTGTTTGAAAGTACATGGCAGGCTTTTAAGGCGGCAATCAGTGCGCCGGATACAGACAGCACGACGGCTGGATTAACGCCGATCATGGGGCAGGCGCAGGCGACGGAAGCACAGATTGCTGCTTATCTTATCAGTAAAAATCCACTTGCGGCTGCTTTTGCGGAAGAGCTGGCGCGGGGATATATTGCAGAGGGAGAAGCGGAAGGAGTGCGCGGGGACATAGCCGCCGCCCAGTCCATGATTGAAACGGGCAATTTCACTTTTACCGGCTCGGCGGTGACGCTGGATCAGAATAATTTTTGTGGAATGGGCGTAACACAGAGGGGGATGAAAGGAAACAGTTTCGCGACTATGCGCGAGGGCATACGGGCGCAGATACAGCACTTGAAAGCATATGCAACAGCCGATCTGCTGATCGGAACTTGTGTTGATCCACGGTATAAATGGGTGGAAAAAGGCTGCGCCCCTTATGTGGAGTGGTTAGGGCAGCAGGAAAACCCGACAGGGAAAGGCTGGGCGGCAGGTGCGGACTATGGGGCAAAAATAAAGCGTGTTTTGTCCGACATGGTAGAGAACACTGGCACGGCAGAAAAACCAGCCACAGACGGCGAAGGAAGCGCCGCACAGGGCGAAAATGCGGCAGAGGTCAAACAGACTGCAGGAAGCCTTAAAATCATTTATACGGGCGCGGATGGCGTAAACTATCGTGCAACGCCGGACTATAAAGCGGCAGCGGCAGGACAGGCACACGCTGGCGACATTTTCACGGTCGTGGGCGAAGTCGGAGACTTCTATAAGTTGAAATCCGGCTGGTATATCACAAAGCGAACTGATCTTGTGCAGTTTACGCAAAAAGAGGTCAAGCGGTATGCAAAGATCATATACACAGGCGCGGACGGCGTAAACTACCGGAAAGTACCGGATTACAAAGCGCAGGCAGCAGGTGCGGCGCATTACGGCGAACTATATACCGTCGTGGGAGAATCCGGCGACTTTTACGAATTGAAATCCGGCTGGTATCTGACAAAGCGACCGGATTTAGACGAACTGATAGAGGTAACTTGATGTCAAGTAATTTGCATAGCAGACAGTAAAAGCGGGTAATCATGCCGCTGCAGGGCAGCAGGATTATCCGCTTTAAAATTATTTTATGTATTCGTTGAAAAAGAGGACAGAATAATGTATACTACAACATGTTGGTTTATTAAGAGAAAGAGTAGTTTGAAAATTGAATTATAGCAATATTATAGCAGAAGAATCGGAAACATACATGAATATAGGGGAAAAAGAGTGATTGTTAGTTGACTTTTAATCAAGTTGTCTGGGGTTCGAATCCCCAGTGGTTCACTTAAATTTATTCTTAACGGTAAAGCTGGGGAGTCGGATTCCTGTTGATATCCCCAGTGGTTCATTAGGAATTATTAATTCAGATTCTTACGGAATCTGAATTTTTTTGCGCGAATAGGCAGAGTCGGAAGGCGGGCGCTCTGAGCAGTTTATTCGTATTGTATGTTTGTCGCCGGGATGGCGACGTAAACTAACAGACTAAGGAGGCATATGCATATGGAACAGACAAGAGAAAATAAAATGGGCGTTATGCCCGTAAACAGACTGTTGATTACGATGTCCCTTCCCATGATGGCATCGATGCTCGTCCAGGCTCTTTACAACATTGTGGACAGTATTTTCGTGTCACGGATTAATGAGAACGCTTTGACTGCCGTTTCGCTTGCATTCCCAATCCAGACGTTGATGGTTGCAGTGGGAGTGGGAACCTGTGTCGGTATCAATGCGGTGCTGTCAAGGGCGCTTGGGGAGAAGAAACAGGAGACTGTCAATAAGGCGGCGGGCAACGGTATGCTTTTGATGGCAGCCAGCTATCTGGTTTTTTTGATGGTAGGGCTTTTCGTGACAAGACCTTTTTATCTGAGCCAGACAGAGGATGCGCAGATCGTGCAGTACGGTTGTGAATATCTTTCGGTAGTATGCTGTATGTCATTTGGGATGTTTACACAGTTTACTTTTGAGAGATTATTGCAGTCAACGGGTAAGACGTTTTACATCATGGTCACGCAGGGGCTTGGCGCAGTCATCAATATTATTCTTGATCCGGTATTTATTTTCGGATTGTTTGGAATGCCAAGGCTGGGTGTGCGCGGCGCGGCTGTTGCGACTGTGATCGGGCAGATCACGGCGGGTATACTGGCATTCATTATTAATAAGAAGAAAAACAATGAAATACAGGTGGGCAGGCAGGCGCTTAGACCCGATGCGGAAATGATTAAGCTGATCTATAAAATAGGCGTGCCATCGATTATTATGCAGGCGATCGGTTCGGTGATGACTTATGGCATGAACCGGATTTTGATATCTTTTAGTTCGACGGCGACGGCGGTGTTCGGGGTATACTTTAAATTACAGAGTTTCATTTTCATGCCGGTATTTGGAATGAATAACGGGCTGGTGCCGATTCTTGCCTACAATTACGGCGCGGGTAACAAGAAGCGGTTTACGGATTCTCTGAAATGTGGTGTGAAATATGCGATAGCAATCATGCTTGTCGGTCTGGTCATTTTCCAGACGGTTCCGGACGTGCTTTTGCGGTTGTTTGATGCTTCTGACGATATGTTAGCGATCGGCATCCCGGCGCTTCGGACGATCAGTTACAGTTTTGTTTTTGCCGGGTTCGGCATCGTGTGCGGAACGGCATTCCAGGCGCTCGGCAGTGCGACTTATAGTATGATGGTTTCCATCGCGAGACAGTTGGTGGTACTGCTTCCGGCTGCATATTTGCTGGCTCTGTCGGGAGAGGTCACGAATGTATGGTGGGCATTTCCCATTGCCGAACTGATGTCGCTTTTGATGACGGTCATCTTTATGGTGAGGATCAACAAACAGATTATCCGGCATATCGGGGAAGATGGAACGCAAGTTCGGACGGAACGGGAGTAGAAATGAGGATAGAGGCAGGTATGGGAAAAGGGTAGCTGCTAAAATGTAGAAGAAAAAACGAGATATACGGTATTTCGTATATTACGAAATATCATTTTGTGCAAATTGTATAGTGACTTTGCAGAGGGTATATGATACAATTAAAAAACGGAGAAGAGAATTGAGAGAATGTCTGTCTAAACTTCATAAGGAGGTATTGTTATGTCGAACCATGAATTATTACTCGCTATTTCCAATATGCTCGACACGAAGTTGCAGGCGGAATTTCAAGCGTTGCGAGTAGAACTGCACGAAGAGATCCAGGAGATGCGATTAGAATTGCATGAAGAAATTCAGGCAGTGCGAGCAGAACTGCATGAAGAGATCCAGGCAGTGCGAACAGAACTACACGAAGAGATCCAGGCAGTGCGAATAGAACTGCGCGAAGAGATCCAGGCAGTGCGAACAGAACTGCGCGAAGAGATTCAAGCAGTGAGGGCAGAACTACAGGAAATTAAGGTAGAGCAGCAACTATTGAAAGAGGAATTACATCGTATCAAATTGTATCAGGAGAATGTTATTATGCCGAGACTTAATACGATTGAGGTATGTTATACTGGTACATATAGGCGCTATGCCCGTTATGTTGAGAAAATGGAAGCCGTATTTCAAGATGTGGAAATGCTCAAAGTAGTAGTTGCCGAACATTCAGAGAAATTGCAAAAGCTGGCTTAAAGTAAGACAGTGGGCGGAAGCCGGATGATTTTTTAGAAAAAGTATATTGTTCCTGCTATGTCCGATAATCGGCATGGCAGGAAATGATATAAGCGGATATGGCGGAATTGGCAGACGCGCCAGATTTAGGTTCTGGTGTCCATGACGTGCAGGTTCAAGTCCTGTTATCCGCATTAAAAAGATGCGGAAGTGTGGAACATTTAAGGAGAATGCGAAGCATTCTCTGAATTGTCGCCGCCGGGCGACGATTTGTTATCCGCATTAAAAAGATGCAGAAGTGTGGATTATTTGAGGAGAATGCGAAATGAATTTATTCTTACTGGGTATGCTTTTATAATGATGGAAAAATATTTGTGAAAAGTTTTGGATTGATTTGAGAGGAGAGTGCAATGAGTACCCTTGAAAAAACAATTTCCATGATGGAAACTTTATCGGAGTCTGATTTAATAAAGATACAGGATTTGATTAGAAAACTCTTCTGGCAGCATGAACGCGAGAGGGATAATAATGTAGCAGGTAGAATCTTTAAGCCTATGTCAAGGGAAGACATTTTGAATGATGTTGAGATGGCAGAAGAAGAGATTGCCGAGGGAAAATGCAGAACTGCGGAAGAGGTGTTTGGTGGATTGGAGCGAGAATACGGATTTTGAAGTCATATTGACCAATAAGGCGGAGATGCAGATTCAGAAAATTTTGGACTATATTTTTTATGAACTGGGAAATGCGCAGGCAGCCTATAGCGTTGAGCAGGATATGAAAAATACCGCCAGAAAACTTTTTTATATAGCGGGCAGTTTAAAGCTGTGTGATGATCCTAAGCTTAATGCTTTGGGATATCGGACGATTCATTTGGAACAGCATAAATATTTTTTGCTATATAAAATTGTTGATTTCCGTGTATATATTATTGGGATATATCATGATTTGCAAGATTATGAGAACACTCTAAAATAATCTCATTCCGGCAGTCTCACCACAAACACACTCCCGCCCGCCGGATTATCATGCACGGATATTTTACCGTGGTGTCCGGTCACAATTTCATAAGCAATGGAAAGACCTAACCCGAAGTGCCCTTTCGTGCTTCGGGATTTTTCTGCCCGGTAAAAGCGGTCGAAGATGTGCGGTTTTTCTTCGTCGGAGATACCGATTCCCGTGTCGGTCACAGTAATTTCAAAATAAGTTCGGTACTCCTTATGGTAGATCAGCGCTAATTTGATCAATCCCTGTTCCGGTGTGTAGCTGAGCGCATTATGGAGCAGGATGGATAATACTTGCGCTATGCGGTCGGGGTCGCAGTTACAGCGGGCAAGCGGCGCGTCGGGGAGTGAGAGCGACAGCTCAATGCCTTTTTGTTCACACAGTGGCTCGAAAGCCTCGTATGCATTGAGACACAGCGTATCCAGTTCCACCGACTTACGCTCGATCGGAAAACGATTCATGCCGGAGTGGGCGAGTGTTAGCATGTCGTCGATTAAGGCATTCATGCGTTTGCCTTCGTTTCGTATGGTTTGCGAGAAGCCGCTCCGCTCGTCTTCGGAGGCGCTTTGACAGCATTCATTGCTCGCAAGGATGACGGAGAGAGGCGTGCGCAGTTCGTGTGAAGCGGCAGCGACGAATTGAAGCTGCTTTTCGTGGTTTTCCTGCAAGGGTTTCAAGAGTTTTCCGGTAAAAAACCATGAGAAGGTAAAAAGCGATAGCACGGCGCCAAGATCGATCAGTACAAAAAGAATACGCTGGCGCACGATGGAAGCGCGCAGGGATGCCAAGGAAGAGAGGATGATAATCTGCGATAGAGTGCGGCTTCGCTCGATATCGATGATAGAAGCATAGTAGTTGCCGCCTGTGGAAGAAGAAACAAACTCAAATTCGGAATGCCAGATACCGGAATAGACATTGCCTTCCGGGTCCAGATTTTCAATTTCAATCATGGAATCGTATGCGGCAAGACTTTCTGTAAGCAATTTTTGACTAGATGGGTCAACGTTGCTGTGCAGACTATTATAGAGAAAAGGCGCGCCGTTATCTACGACGAAGATTGTATAGCCGTTCTGCGCCTCGATCTGTGTCAGCCATTGCATGGATACAGAAGTAGACTGTTCCAGACTGGCGGCGATCGTGCTTATATCGTTCTGAAAAGAGCGAAACTGATTGTCATAGAGGCTTTTTTCCGACACTTGGAGATAAAAAAGCGACATGACGATGGTGATGGCTGTGGTACTGCCGCCGCATAATATAGTAAAAAGCCAGTGAGCTTTGCGAAACATGGCATCATCCTTTCTGGTGCGGTCAGGAATCTTGAACAACCAATCCGTATCCCACACCGCGGATCGTTTTAATCTGTAAGGCGCTGCCTACGGTCTTGAGCCGTCGGCGCAGAAAGTGAACGTAATTGTCCAGATTGCCGTTTTCCACGTCACTGTCCGGTCCCCATACTTTTAGTAAAAGGGTTTCACGGGCGAGTATCTGCTCTGGCGTGTGCAGGAAACTTTCTAACAGATCACCCTCACGCCTGGATAAGGTGCTTTCTCCGGCTGGACCGGTCAGGCACATTCTGCTGGCAATCCATGTGATATCGTGGTAGGAGAGAACGTCCGGTGTGGTGTTTAATTGGAGTGACCGCCGGGTAACGCAGCGGATTCTCGCTAACAATTCCTCGAAATCGAAAGGTTTTACCAGATAATCGTCTGCTCCGGAATCCAGTCCAGCGATCTTGTCTTTTAGCGTGCCGAGTGCGGTGATCAGTATGATTGGAACATGGATGGATTGCTGGCGAAGCATGGTCAGCACTTCCGTGCCTTCATGATAGGGAAGCATGCGGTCTAGCAGAATCACATCGTAGATGTTTTGTCTTCCATAATAGAGCGCCTCATCTCCGTCATAGCAGGAATCCACGGTGTAACCATGTCCTACCAACTGCCATGTTAGAGCCTTGTTCAAGTCTTTGTCGTCTTCTGCCAGTAAAATACGCATAGTGATCGTTCCTTCCCCATGAAATTGTAACAGTGCAGGCTTGCCTTAATATCTCTTCAAATTTACAGCGGCGGTTTAGGTTTGCGCTGATTTTGCATTGCGTCGGCTTAAGTTTGTATCGGTTTAAGCCTGCATCATTTCTGCCTGTCCACGATTGTCATTTATATGTTATCACAAAAATCTTTAAAGATTCTCTAAGAATTTCTTAATATGTTTAGAGAAACCTTAGAGATTTTTCTGGTATGCTTTTCATGTACAGCAGGTATTGCATATGGAAAAATTTCTATGCTTATTGTGAGTTTGCGAAGCGAGTCTCACAAACGCGCCTGCTCGTTTTTGACCAGTATAGGTACTTTCAGAAAAGTGCAAATACAAAAGACAGTATATCATTTTAGGAGAGGAAGGCAGAATAACGATGAGGGAAAGAACGAAAAAAGCAATCAGTCTCCTGCTTGCGGCATCTATGGTCTTTGCCATGGCTGGCTGTGGCGGCGGTGGAGCCGACGGACAGGATGCGGACACAGATGCGGCAAATGCCGGTATGGATGCAGGCAGTCAGGCGCAGGAAGGCGGCGAAATGGGTGAAGGTGGTCCGGTTGCCATGGGTCGTTATGTGGAGGAAGTGATCGACCTGTCGGAGCAGGCATCCCAAGCGAAGGATCTATGTGTGCGGGAGGATGGCAGCCTCGTGATCTTGGACCGGGAAGCGGGAATGCTCGTATCACAGGATCAGGGAGTCACATGGACGGAGGAGAAGCCGGACTGGTTTGACGCTGTGAAGGAAGAGGCGGGCTGGATCAGTGATATATGTATGGTTTCCGACGGTACAGTGGCGCTGATGTATTACGTGGGCGACAGCAATGCGCTAGACCCGGAATGGCAGATGATCCTGATTTTGCCTGATGGCACGAAAGTACCCGTGGAAGCGCAGTTTTCGGGAGAGGATACGTATTTCCGGCAGGTGATCGAAGGGGATGACAACCGTATTTTTGCAAGTACCCATACGGGGGTATATGAGGTGTACAGGGATGGCAGTGCCGAGAAGATACTGACAACGGATTATGTACCAGAATGGATTTGGATGCGGGACGGGCTGTTTTTCCTGGATAATACTTACCAGTTGGAGGAGATGCCGGCGATCTATGATCTGGAAGCGGGAGAGTACACGGAAGATGAAGTACTCGTAGAATTTACGGCGGACAATTATCCGGACAGAAATTTTAACGGGACGGATTACTGCGATATGTATCTGCTGCCTGGAAAGGAGGGAACAGTCTATCTTGCAGGAAAAAAGGGCATACACCGTCATGTGATCGGCGGCAATATGATGGAACAGATCGTGGATGGAAATTTATCTCTTTTAAGCAATCCAGATTACCGCATTGTTGATATGATTGAGATTGGCGAGGATGCGTTTCTTGGACTTTTTGTTGGGGGCAAGGTCATTCGGTTTACTTACGATCCCGATGTTCCTACGGTGCCGGAGAATATGATTACCATCTACAGCCTGCGGGAAGATGACAGTATCAGACAGGCGGTATCGCTCTATCAGGCGAAGCATCCGGACGTGTTTGTCTCCTACCAGATCGGTATGGTTGATGCTTCCGTGACGAGGGAAGACGCAATCAAGAAACTGAATACGGAGATCATGGCGGGGGAAGGTCCGGATCTGCTTGTGCTGGATGAACTTCCTTTTGACTCCTATGTGGAAAAAGGAATGCTGTTAGACTTAACGGACTATCTGGCAGAGTACAGCAAGAAAGAGCCTCTTTTTGACAACGTGGTCGAGGCGCTTAAGCGTGGCGGCAAAGCATATACGGCGCCGGCAAGCATCTGTATTCCGAAAGTCGCGGCAGCAGCGGAGGGAATGGAAAATATGACGGATTTGTCAGATTTAGGGGCGGTCGTGGAAACACTGCGGAAAGAAAATCCCGAAAAAGATATTATTGCAGTCAGCGGCGAGCGCGGCGTTCTAAAAAGATTTGCAGGAACAAGTGAACCGAAGTGGATCAAAGAAGACAAAACTATTGACCGGGAGATCATCGGGGAATATCTGGAACAGTGCAGACGTATCTTTAACGCACAGATGGACGGGCTCGACGAGGAGATCAAAGAATATTATGAAGGCCGCAATGAGCGTATGCTTGAGTTAGACGGTAAAAAGATGGATGAGACGGACTGGCGGATGATCATGGACGACATGAGTTATGTCGGAAAAGAAATCAGGATGACATCGGGCTGGATCGGCTCGCAGTATGACTATACGCAGGCAATTTCATTGCATGACAATAAAGGCGTTGAGGAGACGCAACTTGTGCCGATGCCGGGGCAGTGCAGCCATGTGTTTAAACCGGTGACGATGCTGGCGGTCAGCGCGGCATCCAAACAGACAGACGCGGTGCTGGAATTTATGGACGCATTCCTGTCCGCTGAACTCCAGAGCATGTACGACGGGCTTCCGCTCAACCAGAATGCCTATGATATCCAGTTTACGCCGAATGAGGATTATCTTGGAGAAAACGGGGAATATGGTTCAGCGATGACAACAGATGCGGAGGGGCATATAATCGAGTTTTACGCCTTTTGGCCTTCTGATGAAGAAATTGCCGCATTGAAGGAAGAATTGTCGGCGGTGAATACCGCTTATCTTCCCGATGCGATGCTGGAAGATGCGGTGTTTACGATAGGAATCGGCTATATGAGGGGCGAGGTGACAATCGAGCAGGCGCTTGACGAGATCGAGAAGGCGGTACGGATTTATATGGCGGAGTGATTAGGTCGATGAACGGAGAAATAGAATAATCATAACAGTGAAGGTATCTGAACTGTTACGAAGAATCATATTATGTAAGGCAGGATAAGAGGGGTTTTTCTTTTCCTGCCTGTTTTTGCGGACTAATTGACTATGAGACGGGAAATGACTATAATTTAGGGGAAAGCAGTTAGGGTGGAGGTGCATAATGGATAGAATATATGCGATAGACGAAATAAGCAGCATCATTACTCCGATTTTAGAGAAGTTTGAGGTAGAGCGTGTATGGTTGTTCGGTTCTTATGCCCGTGGAGATGCTTCGGAAAACAGTGACATTGATCTGCGGATTGAAGGAGGACAGATTCGCGGAATGTTTGGTCTGGGCATGCTGTATGATGAACTGACCAGTGCGCTATGCAAGTCAGTTGATTTAATCACAACGGAAGGATTAAACCATAAAGCAAATAGTGAACGCACAAAGGAGTTTCGTATCAATATAGGGAAGGACGAGAAGCTGATCTATGAGAGTAAGAGATCTTGATGTGATAAAGCATATGAAAGGCTATTGTACAGATATCATGAATACTGTAGAAAGGTTTGGAGATGATAGCAATATTTTTGAAAATGATTTAGATTTTAGAAATTCTGTCTGTATGAGCCTTTTGCAGATAGGAGAGCTTACGGTGCATTTGTCAGACGAGTTTCGGGGCTCGACAAAAGAGGAGATTTATTGGCCTGCCATTAAAGGAATGAGGAATGTGTTTGCACATGGTTATGGTGCAATTGATTATGATAGAGTATGGGAAACTGTAAAGGAAGATATTCCAATGCTTTTATCATTTTGTCAAAAAAAGATTGAGACATCCCAGACAACAGAGCTAGAAGGAAATTAGACATATGGCAGCAACAACCAAGACCCGCGAAGAACGCATGGCGACGGATTCCATCGGTAAGCTGATGGCAAGCATGACGCTGCCGGCGATCCTCGCGCAGATCATCAATATTTTATACAGTGTCATAGACCGTATCTATATCGGGCATATGGAAGGCGTGGGCGCGAACGCGCTGACCGGAGTAGGCGTAACGTTCTGTATCACGATGTTTGTCTCGGCGTTTTCCTCCTTTATCAGCAACGGCGCGGCGCCCTTGGCGGCAATCTGGCTGGGCAAAGGTGACAGGGAGCATGCGGAGAAGATTTTGGGGAACAGCGTCAGTTTCCTGCTCGTCTGTACGGTGGCGCTGATGGCGGTTTTTTATGCGTTTCAGAGGCCGTTGTTATATATGTTTGGTGCGAGCGACGCTACCATCGGCTATGCCACGGATTATCTGTCCATCTATCTGGCAGGGACGCTTTTCGTGGAGCTGGCGTTGGGGTTAAATGCTTTTATCATCTGCCAGAGCCAGTCGAGGACGGCTATGCTGTCCGTACTGATCGGGGCGGTTGCAAATATTATCCTTGATCCTATTTTCATTTTTGGGCTTCACATGGGCGTCAAGGGCGCGGCTTGCGCGACGGTGATCTCGCAGGCGTTAAGCGCGGCGTGGGTGTTAGCCTTTCTCCTTGGGAAAAGATCGTCCTTAAAGATACGAAAAAGCTGTATGCGCATGGAAAAGGGGATTCTGGGGAGCGTCTTTTCGCTGGGGATATCGCCTTTTATTATGAGTGCCACGGAGAGTTTTATCAGCATCGTGCTCAATCACGGCTTACAGGCTTACGGAGGTGACATGCATGTCGGTTCTCTGACAATCATGCAGAGCGTCATGCAGCTATTTTCCGCGCCTCTCAACGGCTTTACGCAGGGGATGACGCCGATTGTCAGCTACAATTACGGCGCGAAGAATTTTGACCGTGTGAAGAAATTGTATCGCTGGATGATCGGGATGTGTTTCGGTTTTCGTTTTTTGACCACGGCGACGGCGATGGTTTTTCCGAGGTTTTACGCGGGCTTTTTTACAAACGAGGTGGAACTGGTAGCGTTGACCGGACAAGTGATGCCGATTTTCATGGCGGGTATGCTTGTATTTGGATTGCAAAACGGTATCCAGCCCACGTTTCTGGCGTTGGGACAGGCGAAGATCTCGCTTTTTATAGCAGTACTCAGGAAAATTATTTTGTTGATTCCGCTGGCGATCATACTGCCGTATTTTATGGGCGTGATGGGAGTTTACTATGCGGAACCGGTTTCGGATATTATTTCAGCGACTACGGCATCCGTGCTTTTTTTGTGTAATATAAGGAAGATTTTGTCGGAGGAGGCACTGGAGAGGATACGGTAGGAATGATAGTATATGAACTGGATGGAGCGAAAAGGGATTGTACATAGAATGCTTGACATTGGGGGATTCTTATGTTAAATTATGTCACAAGTTAAGAGGGAGTAGTTATCCTGTGTAAGCAACATACCCTGACGCGAGTCATGTTTGCACGCTTTCTAATTTGGACCGCATGACAGAGATAAGTTTCTGTGAATGGAAATCGTAGAAAGAACGAGACTTTTAGCATAATAAGGTGCCGAGGGTCTCTTTTTTGTTGTACGGACTACATTGAAAATGGGCGAAAAGTTGAATGAATATACGCAGAGACGGCAGACAAGTAAAAGATAAGCGGCACGAAAGACAAATAACATGATTGGCAGAAGCGCAGGCTTCGGAACGGAGGAAGATTATGGAAGTGGTAATTCAGTTAGTGTTACTGGCGGTTGGATTCGTACTTTTGGTCAAAGGTGCGGATTGGTTCGTGGAGGGCGCAAGCAGTGTGGCGGAAAAGTTCGGTATTCCGCAGCTTGTGATTGGATTGACGATCGTTGCGATGGGGACATCGTTGCCGGAGGCGGCGGTCAGCGTGTCTGCGGCACTCAAGGGAAGCGCAGAGATCACCATCGGCAATATCGTTGGAAGTAATATTATGAACGTACTTTTGATTCTGGGAATCACATCGGTCATCACTCCGATTGCGGTACAGAAGTCCACTGTGAAATATGAGATTCCTTTTGTGATCGCCATGTCGGCGCTGCTCATGGGAATCGGGTATTCGGACCATGTGGTCGGGCGTGCGGACGGCGTGATGCTCTGGGGCTTCATGATATGCTATCTTTTGTATCTGCTATGTATGTCCAAGAAGGGGCAGGGAATACCGGGCGAGTCAGATGATGAGGACGAGCGGGAGGAAAAGCAGATGCCTGTCTGGAAAATGCTCGTTCTGATCGTGGCAGGCGGTGTGATGATCGTGGTCGGCTCCGATGTGGCGGTAGATGCGGCGACGGCGTTAGCAAGGATATTCGGCATGAGCGAGAGACTGATTGGGCTGACGATTGTGGCGTTTGGCACGTCTTTGCCGGAACTTGTGACGAGTGCGACGGCGGCGATCAAAGGCAAGGCGGATATCGCGGTAGGGAATATTGTCGGAAGCAACATCTTCAATATTCTATTTGTGGTCGGCACTTCGGCGCTGATTACGCCGGTTGCCTATGCGGAGAATTTCTTTGTGGACAGTATTGTGTGTATCGCGACGGCGGCTCTTTTGTGGGTGTTGGTCGTGAAGAAGAAACGTTTAGGACGTGCCGGCGGAGCCTGTATGCTTGTGTGTTATGCGGCGTATTTCGTGTATCTGATGCGCTGACAGATCGAGTGAGGACTTATAAGTATTTTGATGAAATGTGGCGTATCTCGGAAAATTTGTCGCAGATTTGGAAGAGAGCAATTATTTTAAAGAAAGAGTTGACTTAATTAGTCAACTCTTTCTTTGCCCCAAAAGAAAACAGCTACCGTACCCGGCCCGGTGTGCGCGCCGATGGTAGTGCCGATGCTATTAATAAGCACTTTGCCGTTTAAGTTCGGGAAACGCTGTTCGATCAGATCGGCTACCGCGCGGGCATCCTCATAACATGCGGATTGGGAGATATAGCATTTGCCGCGGTAGCCGCGTCCTTCTTCAATGCATTCTTCCATCTTATCCACGATTGCCTGAATTACTTTGCGTTTGGTGCGTATCTTGTATCTCGGAATCAACTGACCGAGATAGTTCACATTTAAAAGCGGGCAGATATTTAACATTCCGCCGACAAAACCTGCTGTTTTAGAGATACGTCCGCCCTTGATGAAAAAGGTCAGATCCGAGGAGAAAAACCAGTGGTTTAATTTCAACAGGTTCACTTGCGCCCATTCGTGTACTTCGTCGATACTTTTTCCCTCATCGCGAAGGTCAGCGAGTTTATCCATGAGAAGACCATAGCCGGAGGACGCTGCAAGGGAATCTAGTACATAGATCTTTCGGTCTGGGTACTGTTCCGACAACGTGTCTCTTGCCACGATAGCGGAGTTTACCGTGCCGGAGATGCCGGACGACAGGCCAAGGTGCAGGATATCTTTGCCCTCTTTGAGAAAAGGCTCAAAGTAGTTGATATATTCGTCTACGTTGATCTGGGAAGTTTTAGTGTCGGCGCCGTTTGTCATGGCGCTGTAAAATTTGTCAAAAGGCATGGACTTGCCGAGATCGTCTAGGTATTGTACACCGTCCAACTCATAGTGGAAACAGATGTAAGAGATGGCGCGGCTCTGAAAGTGTTCGGCGGATAAGTCAGCCGTGGAACAGCAGCTAAGAATGTACTCGCTCATAATGGTCCTTTCTGATTGCTGGAAATAATGGGTTGATAGGGTCGTGTGCAGCGCAGCTTTTCCGGAAATCGGAGACAGATATTCTGGTATATATGCCGATTGCAGCCTCTAAGAGTGTAACATTTTTGGAAGATAAGTTCAATAAATAACCTTTTCCTTGTGTTGTCCGAATTTATTTGATATAATCGTGTTGGTGTCCGGACAGTGCCGGACAGACAGTCAAGTAGAAAATAGATAAAGGAGAGAAAGCAATGAAAGGAAATATTGTTGTTGGTCAGTCTGGCGGCCCTACAGCCGTTATCAACTCTTCCGTGGCGGGCGTATATGCCGCGGCAAAGAAGTTAGGCGTTCAGAAGATTTATGGTATGGTTCACGGGATCGAGGGATTTTTGGAGGATAAAATGATCGATCTGGGCGAGTATCTGGATGACGAGACCGGAATCGAGTTATTGAAGAGAACCCCCTCCGCTTTTTTGGGTTCCTGCCGTTTCAAGATGCCGAAGATCGAGGGGCATGAGGACGTATACGAGAAAGTATTTGAGATCATGGAGAAACATGATATCGAGTGCCTGTTCTATGCAGGTGGTAATGATTCCATGGATACCGTTAAGATGCTGTCCGACTATGCGGCGGCACACAACAAACCGCAGCGTTTCATGGGCGTTCCGAAGACGATCGACAACGATCTCCCTGTGACAGATCATTGTCCGGGTTATGGTTCTGCGGCGAAGTACATCGCTACTTCCATCAAAGAGATCATTCGCGACAATTCCTCTTTTGGTGCGAAGAAGCCCACCATCTGTATTGTGGAAATCATGGGACGTAACGCAGGCTGGCTGACCGCGGCGGCAGCGCTTGCTAAGGGTGATGATTGTGTCGGCTGTGACGCGATCTACCTTCCGGAGAAAGTGTTTGATATTGATCAGTTCGTAGCAGATGTCAAAGAACTGGCAGCGACCAAGTCTTCCGTAGTGATTGCCGTATCCGAGGGCGTTAAGGTTGCGGACGGCAGATACGTATGCGAGATCGGCAGGGAAGTGGCGGTAGATGCATTCGGTCACAAGCAGATGTCCGGTACGGCTGTTATGCTGGCGGACAAGATCGCGGCTGAGACAGGTCTCAAGACACGCGCGATCGAGTTCTCTACCTTACAGAGGGCGGCGACTCACTTAGCATCTCTGACGGATATCAACGAGGCGTTCCAGGTAGGATATGACGCAGTGAAGGCGGCAGAGGAAGGCAAGACAGGCATGATGATCACGCTTGACAGAAACGGTGAAGAGCCTTACCAGTGTGGCACAAGCGCATATGACATTCATGCAATCGCCAATGTTGAGAGAAGCGTTCCCGACGAGTGGATTACGGCGGATGGCAAGGGCTTGACGGACGATTATGAGAAATATGCAAGACCGTTGATCATGGGCGAGTTGCAGCCGTTGTTTGTAAATGGGCTGCCGAGACATCTTGTGCGGAAATAGTTCACAAAATAGATAGAATATTTGAAAATTTTCCAAAAGAGTGGTTTACAAAACCACTCTTTTGTTATATGATGATTTAGGAAAACGATTTCCGAAACAAATCATGCAGAATGGAAAGAGAATGGTATCGATCAAAGATGTCGCAAAACATGCGGGAGTAGCGATTTCCACCGTGTCCAAGGTGTTGAATCATTACCCGAATGTCAGCGAAGAAACGAAGCGAAAAGTAAATCAGGCGGTGGCAGAACTCAATTTTGTCCCTAATTCCGTGGCGGCGGCACTGTCGTCGAAACAGTCCGGCAGGGTGGCGCTTCTCATGAATCTAAGCGCATCCTCACAGGCGGTAGACGAGATCAATATGCAGTATATGGTGGGAACAATCGGGCAGGCTGTGGATATGAACCTTGACGTAATCACGGTTTTTTATTCGATGATAAGGAATAAAAGCGTTGAAGAAGTGATACGGTATCTGCAATCCCAGAGCATCACGGGGCTTATTATTTTCGGCATGTCTAAGGAAGATAAAGTATTGCACAGGCTGGTTGAGAGACAGATTTTTAAGATTGTGCTGGTCGATGCGCCGATCGTGAATGCGAATACCTCGTCCGTATGGATCGATCAGGAAAATGCGCAGTACGAGGTGGCGAAGAAAACGGTCATGGAGAATCATTGCAAGAGCATCCTCTATCTGGCAGGCAAGAAAAACGGCTATGTGACCGAGGAAAGGCTTCGCGGCATCAAGCGTCTTTGTGAGGAGAAGAATCTGCCACTGCTTGTGAGGAACGGAGAGTTTTCTGAATTGCAGGCGAGAAACCTGACTTTTAAATATGCCAAAAAGAAAGACGTGGTCGTGTGCGCGTCGGACTTGATGGCGATTGGGGCGATGAAAGCGTTGATTGAGATGGATATTTTTCGTCCGGTATGCGGTTTTGACGGTATTTCATTGATGGGATACGCGGGCAAGCAGATGAACACCGTCAGACAGAATTTTAAGCAGATCGCTTCCGAGGCGGTGAAAGAACTGAAACGCCTGCTTGACGGCGGCGAGGGACGGCAGATTGTGCTGGATTATGAGTTAGTCCGAATCAAATATCTGGACATCATAGAAAACGGTCAATAATTATATAGAATATCATAGAAACGAGGAGGAATAATTTATGGCACAGGCAAGCAACCTGAAAAGAGACGTATTGGTACTGAATTTGGAAAAAGAGCTGGAGGAGCAGACACAGAGCGGTTACGGCAAGAATGTGGCGGAATGCAGCAACGAAGAACTCTATTACAGCCTGTTACAGTTGTCCAAGAAACTGATGGCAGTTTCCGAGCCGATCGAAGGCGAAAAGAAAGTTTACTACATTTCCGCCGAATTTTTGATTGGTAAATTGTTATCCAACAATCTGATCAATCTGGGGATCTATGACAAGCTGAATGAGATACTTGCCAAGAATGGTAAAAAACTTGGCGAGATTGAGGAAGTCGAGCCGGAACCTTCGCTCGGCAACGGCGGTTTAGGTCGTCTGGCAGCATGTTTCCTTGATTCCATCGCCACACTGGGGCTTCCCGGCGAAGGGATCGGGTTGAATTATCATTTCGGTCTTTTCAAACAGGTGTTCAAGGACAGATTGCAGACAGCGGAGAAAAATGACTGGATCGAGGAACAGTCATGGCTGACGAAGACGGACACTTCTTTTGAGGTTGCTTTTGGAGATCGGAAAGTGACTTCCAGACTTTATGATATTGACGTGGTAGGATATGACAATGGTGTCAATAAATTGAGACTGTTCGATATTGAGACGTTGGATGAGAGCATTGTCGAGAAAGGCATTGATTTTGATAAGGAAGATATCGAGAAGAATCTGACATTGTTCCTGTATCCCGACGATTCCGACGAGGCGGGCAACCTTCTGCGTATCTACCAGCAGTATTTTATGGTAAGCAATGCGGCACAGCTTATTTTAAAAGAGATGAAGGAAAAGAAATACGACCTGCGCAAGATGTATGAACACGCAGTCATCCAGATCAACGATACACATCCGACGATGGTGATTCCCGAATTGATCCGAATCCTTGTGGATGAAAAGGCGTTTACCATGGATGAGGCGATCGACGTTGTGAGCAGGACATGCGCTTATACGAACCATACGATCCTCGCGGAGGCATTGGAAAAATGGCCTTTGAAATATTTAGAGGAAGTCGTTCCCCAGTTGGTGCCAATCATCAAAGAGTTGGATAAAAGGGTGGCGGCTAAGTACAAGAACAAGAAAGTCCAGATCATCGATAAGGATAAAAAAGTGCATATGGCGCACATCGATATCCATTATGGTTTCTCCGTAAACGGCGTGGCGGCGATCCATACG
>JAMPGN010000052.1 GCA_023663915.1 Eubacterium sp.
CAGGGATTTCTCATTCTACCGGGCGCCCGGCGCGGATATGATGTTACGTGAGGATGAGGTGCAGATGGAACTGGTGAAGGATACGAAGATCTTTCATTTTGGTACGCTGTCTATGACCCATGAGGAAGTGCGCAACGCCACGAAAAAGGCGATCGCGGCGGCAAAAGAGGCGGGAGCGGTGATTTCTTTTGACCCGAACCTGCGAGAGCCTTTATGGAAATCGTTGGACGACGCGAAAGAACAGGTTGCCTACGGACTTTCACAGTGTGATGTGCTCAAGATTTCGGATAATGAGATTCAATGGTTCACCGGCGAGGAGGACTATGATGCCGGGATCGCGAAGCTGAGGCAGCAGTACGACATTCCGCTCATCATGCTTTCCATGGGCAAAGAAGGAAGCCGCGCATATTATAAAGACCTGCGCGTGGAAGTGAAACCGTTTTTGCAGGAGAATACGATCGAGACGACGGGCGCCGGGGATACTTTCGGCGGGTGCTGTCTGCATTTTGTGCTGGAATATGGATTACAGAACATGGATGAAGAGAAGTTGAGGGAAATGCTGACCTTCGCAAATGCGGCGGCTTCCATCATCACGACACGCAAGGGAGCGCTCCGTGTGATGCCGGAGGAGTGGGAAGTGCGGAAATTGATTGGAGAGGTTGGCACAAGATAAGCAGTATTTAATAAGGAAGAAATGGAAAAAGCAGGTAGCGCTACCTGCTTTTTTTGATTGCGGGAAATTATATAAGAAGGGAAGGCAATACAAGGGGCATAGACTGTCCATGGAAATTTTTGTTTGATAAATAAGAGACAATCTTCGTCTTCTGGATATGATAAAATAATAAATAAAATGCAGCATGTACCCCTATAGCAGAAAAGGATGGCAGGGTGATGATAGAAGTAAAGAATTTAAGTAAATATTATGGCAATCATAAGGCAGTGGATAATTTGAATTTCCGGATCGGTGAGGGGGAAATCGTGGGATTTCTGGGACTGAACGGAGCTGGTAAATCTACGACTATGAATATGCTGACCGGATATCTGGCAGCTTCCGAGGGACAAATTCTGATTGACGGCAAAGATATTCTGGAAGAACCTAAGGCAGTAAAGAAATCGGTCGGATATCTGCCGGAGATTCCGCCGCTGTATCCGGACATGACAGTCATGGAATACCTTTCTTTTATGTATGAGTTAAAGGGTGTGAAACTGCCGCGCAAAGAGCATTTGCAGGAGATCTGCAAGTTGGCAGGGATCGAGGAAGTGAGCGGACGGCTGATTGGAAACCTTTCTAAGGGATACAGGCAGAGGGTTGGAATCGCTTATGCGCTTGTGGGGAATCCGCCGATTCTGATTCTGGACGAGCCGACCGCCGGGTTAGACCCAAAACAGATTATGGATATACGGGAATTGATCATACGCCTTGGCAGGCAGCACACGGTCATGCTGAGCACGCATATTCTATCGGAAGTGCAGGTGGTGTGCAGACGCATTATCGTGATCCATGCCGGCAAGATCGTTGCCGATGGAAATACGGATACGATAGCGGCGGAGCTGTCCGGCGATAGAGGATTGATTGCAAAGATAGAAGGACCGCGTAGTGAAGTGGCTGCCACGCTTCGGAACATGGCGGGTGTGCGGAAGGTCAAATGCCGGCAGACGGAGGAGAAGAATGTCTATGAGTACACATTGTCGGCGGAGGATGGAATCGATTTACGAAGAAGCCTGTTTGCGCTGCTGGCTGCCCGTTCGTGGCCGCTGCTTGCCTGCCGGAGTGCGGAGTATACGCTAGAAGAGATGTTTATGCGGTTGACCGATGTAAGTATGTCAGCGGATAGGTAGTCTCCGTGCCATGCGCTTTGAAAGGAATGATGAATAATATGAAAGCAATTTATAAGAAGGAAATGCGCTCCTTTTTCTACGCGCCCGCAGGCTATGTGTGCGTGGCAGCGATTGTCGCGCTGTATGGTTTCTTTTATTATCAGGTTATGATGACGGGTTCTAGCGCTTATGTGACGGCGGTGAATTCCATGCTGTTTTCGTTTGGAATGATGCTGATTCCTATCCTGACGATGCGGAGTATGGCGGAGGAGAAGAAGAACCGCACGGACCAGGCGCTTCTGACTGCCCCGGTGGAAGGTGCGTCGATCGTCATCGGTAAGTTTCTGGCATGCTTTAGTGTTTTCACCTTTGCTTCCCTGCTAGGGTTGCTTCCTGCCGTGGCGATGAGTACCTTTGCGACACCGCCATGGGGATTGATTGCAGGGAATTTTGTAGGAACACTCTGTTATGGTGCGGCAATGACTGCGATCGGGGTTTTTCTCTCAAGCCTTACGGCGAATCAGATGATTGCGGCGGTCTCCACTTTTGCGGCAGCCATGTTTCTGATGTACATGGATGCTGTCGCTACGGCAGTTTCTATTGACTTGCTGGCTGAATTAGTTCGTGCGGTATCTTTCTATGCCCGCTATGCGGAATTGACAAGAGGAATGTTCTCGATTCCAAGTATTGTCTATTTTGTCGGTGTTACGGTATTCTTCTTATATCTGACCATGGTTAGGATGGAGAGCACAAGGAATGGACAGTGGCGTTGGAAGAGTATCTATGCGGGAAAAGCGGCGTTAGTGCTTGCGATTGTGATCGTCTGCAATGTATTTGCAGGGGTGCTTGTGGAGCGATTTCCGTCTTTGAATGCGGATATGACTGCGCAGAAACTTAATTCCATGTCTGATGAGGTAAAAGAGGCGGTGAAAGGCATCGGGCAGGAGGTTACGGTCTATCTCATGGCAGAGGAAAGCGCCGTGCGGCAGGATGAACTTTTTGCAGGGTATGGCATCCAGTACAGCCAGGTCGCGAACCTGTTGGATCGGATGCAAGAATTGAATCCGGATATTCATGTAGAATTTAAGAGTCCAAGTAAGAATCCTGCTTTTGTGAACAGTTATGCACAGGATCAGCTCACGGAGGGAGATGTGCTGATGGTATCTTCCCTGCGGCACAGGGTTCTTGGCGTTGGCGATCTGTTTATCCAGCAGCAGAATGTGGCAACAGGAGCCTATGAGTTCTATTCCCAGGCGGACAGTGCCTTGGCGAATGGCCTGGCATATGTGTGCATGGAGGAGGTTCCACTCATCACAGTAGCGACAGGGCATGGGGAGATGCTTGAGACTTCCGTGCGTGCAGCGTTTGATTCCGTGGTGAGGGAAAATGCCTTCGAGGTGGAAGAAATTCAATTTATGACGCAGGAGATTCCGGAGGATACTTCCATACTTTTCCTTCCTACGCCGACGACAGACTATACGGAGGAAGAAATCGAGAAGATCAAGAAATTCCTTGCGGATGATACGGACGCAAAACCTCATACGGTGTTGTTTGCAGCTTATCCGGCGCAGGGCGGAATAGACAGATTGCGAGCATTCCTTGAGGAGTGGGGCGTCCGTGTGGAGGGAGGGACGGTATTTGAGACGGATGATTCCAGAATGTTTTTGACGTCTCCGAATACGATCTTTGTGAAGAACAGTGATACACTTCTTGCAGACGGAGACTATAGTTATCTTCTGACTCCGGTATCCTGCCCGTTACGCATTCTGTTCGATTCCAACGACGGGATCTATGTATTCCCGCTCCTCAGTACGGCGGATACCGCCGTGGTGAGACAGGAAGAAGGAGACCAATCAGAGGAAACAGGAATCAAGACCGTAGCGACTTATTCTTATCGGGAAGTGCAGGCAGGCGGAAGGAGTACCTACCGGAATCTGATTATGATTGGTTCTTCTATGGCCCTGACTTCTCCTTACATCAATTCGGAGAGCTTTGGAAATAAAGAGTGGGTCTGTGACTTGCTTCGGCTGGCGACGAACACGAAATCTAACACGGTGGTCGTTCCCAGACAGACGGCGCTGGCGGTCATGGATATCACAGCATCCAAGAAGACGATCGATCTGGTTGGGATGGGGATTTTTACGATTACCATACCGCTATGTATTCTTGTGGTGGGTCTGATCGTCTACCGGAAGAGGAGGAATTTATAATTGCGCAGACAGAAGAGTAAAATGATTATCCTTGCCCTCGTGCTGGTGATCCTCACAGCAGCGGTGCTGTTCTTAAAAATGCCGGCGCGCAGCGGGCAGGAGGATATGGATATTCAGACGGCGGAAGATAGAACGGACAGGAAGCTTATAGAAGCTGGTTCGGTAACGGAAATAGAAGTCGTTACTGCAACAAACGGGGAAGAGAACTATACGGTCAAGGTGCAGGATGGTGTGGGTGCCATTTTGGATTTTCCAGAGGGCAGACTGGATGGCGCCCAATTGGAAGATGCCTTGGAAAGACTTGCGCAGACGGAAGTGACGGAGGAACTGGGAGAGCAGGAAGATCTTTTGCAGTTTGGTTTAGGGGAAGATGCGGCAGCGTTTAAGGTTGTCTGTACAGATGGAACGACACAGGAATTTCGTGTCGGGGATAGGCTGGCTGGCAGGCTGGATGCGCGGTATGTGCTTCTGGATGGAAAAGTATGCGTGGCGGAAGGGTTTCCGCAGGAATTGTGTGAAGGGCGAAGGTCATTTTATCAGCTAGAACTGATCGCTGTTGCGCCGAGGATGGATGAGAACGGGGAAAACATGGATTGTCTGGAATATCTGCGGCTTAGCGGCAGCCGGTTTGAGGAGGAAATCTATGTCGTATCCGATACCGGGACGAACAGTGGTTATCGGATGGAAGAGCCGGTGTATGGAGAGGCAATGTTTGCAGACACGGACCCTACGACGCAGAATGTTTCGATCTTAGATAGTCTGGCTTATGTGAAAGCGGCATCGATGGCATACGAAAATGCGGATGCGGACAGGATGAAAGAATGTGGTCTGGAAGAACCCTACGCCGTGGCAGAGTACAGCCTGAATGGAGAGGAGCATGGCATCAGGGTAAGCGCCGCCCAGGATGGGATGCGCTATCTGATGGTGGACGAAGATCCGGCAGTCTACCGGGTGGAAGATATCAGGGTGACTGCATGGGCGGAGGCGAAGGCGTCCGATCTGAGAACATCTTATATCTGGCTTGTGGATGTGGCAAGGCTGGATACACTCGTGCTGACGGGGGAAAACGGTAGGCGTGAGTACCGGATCGTGGAGAATCCGGAGGATAACGACCAGAGTTTCCGGGTATACTGCGGGGAGAAAGAACTGGATACGCAGGAAATCTGGCTTCCCTTCTATCAGAAGTTGCTTGGTATGACGATACTAGGTACAGAGGAGCCTTCTGGCTGGGAGGAGGAACCTGCTTATACGGTGACTTATATTTATGAGGAACAGGAAGAAGAGGAACCTGTGACCATAGAATTTCATAGAGAGTATGCTAAGGAACGCTACGTGGCTTTATTAAACGGCAGGTTTGCGGGGACGCTCAGGGCGGATACGGTGGAGGAAGCCATGGAACTGGCGGATAAGGTGAGTGCGGATGGAGAAAGTCGTTGAAAGAAGGTGGATGAACAGGATACATTCCATGCAGCAGCGAATGATGATAATCATGGTATTCGGCATTGTCGCATGGTGTATTGTGGTGTTTATGGTATGTAGCTTCTCTTACCGGAGTTCTGAAAAGAACAGGATGGAGAACGGGCTGCGCAGTGACATAACCCAACTAACGCAGCAGTTGGATTCGGATTATTATTCCTTGGTCAAAATATCACAGCAGATGTCGGTGGAGGGCAATATCGGCTCCGCTTTCAGCGCCTATCTGCAAGCGCAGGAGCCATATGATAAGATCGAGTGTTCCAACAATGTGACGACCAGCATCAACACGATGATTTTTAACTACGATACGGGAGCGCTGGCGAGTTACTTCGGGGAAGATGAAAGCGAACCTTATCCGCTTTTTTCCAATCTTCCGGTACGGTCATACCCGGTGGAGGAATCTTTCGGACTATTAATCAAGAGCAGTGAGATCGAATTTCATACGTTCCATACATGTCTGAATGCCATTTCGGACAAGATGGTGATTTCTCTGATGCGCAGGGCGGATTTCGGAAAAGGGAAATACATGATCTACGCAGAGACCCATGCAGGACTGGAAAAAAATCTGGATCTCTTGTCCGTTTCACGCAATGTAAATTATACCCTGCTGCAGCTTGATGAAAATAGGCAGATCGTTTTCAGTGGGAATCCGGATTTCGCGGCGGGGGAGTATTTCGAGAGCGAGGAAGACGGCGAAGAAGATTTCGGGAAAAGCGGAAGCTATTATTATATTATGAAGAAAAGCGATTTTGGCTTTTATAATGTCCTGTTGGCGGATCAGAAGTCGTACTTAAAGCAGGAGCACTATTGGCTGATCAATATCTGTCTTGTTTTTTGCATTGGTATTATTTCTATTATTCTAGTAATTACTCTGTTCTTCTATCTGATTTACAGACCTATCAGGCAGCTCGGACAAGATATGGAGGATGCGGCGCAGGGAAACTTGCAGCCTGTGGAAAGGGTATTCCATATTGATGAGTTCGACCGAATCTTTGATCAATTCAACGATATGAAGAATAAAGTATCACGGCTGATGGAAGATATCAGACGGAGCGAGTATGAGAAGCAGCAGCTTGAGATCGAGAAATTATATTATCAGATCAATCCACATTTTCTGATGAATGCACTCAATTCCCTGCAGTGGATGGCGGTGGCAAATCACCAGAAAGAGATCGAAGAATATATTTACCAGCTCAATTTCATTCTAGGATACAGCCTTGGCAAAATCTATAAGAAATCGACCTTCGAGACGGAACTGAAATCTCTGGATATGTATTTAGAACTGCAGAAAAAAAGGTATGATTTCAATGTCTGGAAAGATATCCGAATGAACGGATGGATGGAATATCCCTGTGCGAGGCTGATTTTGCAGCCGTTGGCGGAAAATGCCATATGTCATAACATGGATGCTTTCGGTAATTTGTGGATTACTATGGAATGTGACGGATATACGGCAAGGATCACGATCAAGGACGACGGACAGGGAATCCACTATCTAAGCGGTGAAGGGGTATTGGCAAAACAGTTAAACAAAGGAATCGGGCTGCGCTATGTGCAGATGAGCCTGCAATCGTTCTATGGGGACCGAGCGAGCTTAAAGATCACAAGCGAGACGAACCGCGGCACTTGTGTAATCGTGGAGGTTCCGATTGATGTAAATGAGGGGGAGGAGAATGTATAAGGTATTGATTGTGGATGACGACAAGCTGGCGCGTAAGGGATTGATCTCCATGGTAAAATGGGAGGATTACGGGCTGACAGTCGTAGGGGATGTGGCAAATGGGATGCAGGCGTTACAATTTCTGGAAAATAATCCTGTCGATCTGGCGTTTGTGGATCTGTCCATGCCAGTTCTGTCCGGCATGGATTTTATCAAGGAGAGCAGCCACAAATTTCCGAAAGTCAAATATGTGATCCTGACTTTCCATGAGGATTTCGAGAATGTACAGAACGCACTCCGTCACGGAGTGATCGACTATATCTCGAAACTCCGGCTTGAAGAGATGGATAATGAAAAAGTTTTTGCAAGGATCGGCAGGCTGATGCGGGAGACTTCGGAGTCCGGACAGTGGGAGAGTCAGAAACTGATTTCGGGGGTTGACCTGCCCGAAAAGGAGGAGGAAGTATCCCATGAAAAGATCGAAGAACTCCGCTGCCAATGGACGGCAGGACAATGGATATACAATAAGCGGCTTTTTGACAGTATGTTAGATCATCTGCGAAAGATCAACATTAGTGTTCGACAGACGGAGAGGTTGCTTATGTGGATCTCTCAGGAGTTAGAGAGAACATTCGAGGTGGTCATGACGGTTCCGTGGCTTGGGGATAAGGAAGAAGGGATCACCTGGCTGGTCTCGGCCAGGGAAAATCTGTGTAAGGAGGCAAGAACCATACGCGATTATCATAATATGCACATATGTATCCTGCGGGCGGTTCTGTTTATTGAGGATAATATCAGTTCCAAGTTAAGTGCGGAGTATGTGGCGGGCAAAGTCAACATGAGCCGGAGTTATTTCTCGACGAATTTCAAGTTGGTGACGGGTGAGACGTTCAATGATTTCCTGAAAGAAGAGAAGATGAGTCAGGCAAAACAGAGGCTAGAAAAAGAAAATATCAAGACATCCGACTTGGCAGAACAGCTTGGCTATGAAGACCCGAAGTATTTTGCAAGACTTTTTTTCAATGAAATGGGTATGAATTGTTCGGAATATTCAAAACAATTTTCAACCGCAAAGAAGGAAAAAAAGGAATAGGGAAAAATGTTTTTGTGTATACAGCACAATAAACAGTTGAAAAAAGACGGAAAAATGTCAATATTGTATATACAACTAAACAAAGGAGGAAAATGCAGATGAAAAAGTATTTTCAAAAGGCAACAGCGCTTCTGACAGCCGCTACAATGGTTGCCTCCCTGACTGCCTGCGGTGGTTCCGATGCGGCTGATACGCCTGCACAGGATGCGGCGCCGGCTGAGGAGAGTGCGGCTCAGACAGATGCAGGAACGGATGCGGCTTCTGGCGAGGCTTCCGAAAGCGCGGGCGATACTGCCGAAGCGACGGGAGATCCTTTCATGAAGTTCGCGGAGCCAGTAGAGATCCACATCGGGCAGCAGGCATATCCTACGCTGAAATTCCCGGATGGCGACACCAACGAGGATAATGTGTACACCCGTTATCTGATGGAAAACTTCAATATCCAGGTTGTAGTGGACTGGTCGGCAGCCACAGGCAATGATTATACCCAGAAGGTAAACTTATGTATTGCCAGCAATACGCTGCCAGACGGTATGCAGTGCGGACGTAAGGAGATGCTTGCAGCGGCGAAGTCCGATCTGCTCTATGATTTCACGGAGCTTTTCCCGCAATATGCATCGCCGCAGGTACGTGCTATCATGGATTCCGGTGATGGTTCCGCTTATGAGTATTCCATGTATAACGGCAAGCAGGTATGTACAGTAGGCGTGGACGTAGCGACTTCCGGAGAATCCATGGTAAATATCCGCCAGGACTGGCTGGATGACTTAGGACTGGATGCACCGGAGACATTGGATGACATCGAGGAAATCGCCAGAGCATTCAAAGAGAACAAACCGGCGGGAGATGCCACGATTCCGATTGCAGGTCCTGACAAGAATAACACATGTTATACAAATTTCCTTCAGGCAGGTGTTTCAAGCTGCGGTTTTGAGCCGGTATTTGCCGCATATGACGCATATCCGGGTTACTGGGTTGAGGGAGATGATGGACAGATTGTTTATGGAACGAACACAGAGAACAGCCGCAAAGCGTTTGAAAGGCTTGCAAGCTGGTATCAGGAAGGTCTGATCGATCCGGAGATGGGTGTACGTGACCAGGCTGACGAGCAGATCAATGCGGGTAATGTAGGTATGTACTTCTGTGCATGGTGGAAGATTGGCTATGGTATTACAGACGCTTACAGAAATGATCCTACGGCGAACTGGCAGTCTTACATCGTGAAATCGGAAGATGGCAAATGGAACACGAGAGAGCAGTGTCCGGTTGCTTCTTATTGTATTTTCAATAAGAACATTTCCGAAGATGTTGCCAAGGCAGGGCTGATCATCAACAACGTATGGGTTCGTGATGAGAACAAACTGACAACGGAATACGGTGCAAATACTTCTATTTACTGGTATCCGCTGCGTAATTCCATGGGTGCACTTGACGAGTGTGAAGTAACCTATGATGCTCTGATGCAGGTACTGAATGGAGAGAAGACAGCAGAAGATTTCAACCGCGGTACAGACGATGCATATAAGCTGCTTTACAATGACTGTGTGACAGTTACCGATTGTATCAAGGACTACACGGCAGGCAGCAATGAACTTGGCATTGAGAATTTTGATGTTGACAATACAAACTTCCCTCGTCTTTACTCGATTCTGGCAGGTGTTAGACCTTCCGCACTGAGCCGTCCTGACAAGAGTGTATACAGCGCTTGCTATAGTCAGACTGACACCATGGAAGCGAAATGGGCGAACCTTGAGACGGCGGAGAAAGAAATGGCGCTCCGCATCATCACGGGCAAAGATGACATCAGCGCATTTGATGCTTTTGTAGAAAAGTGGAATAATGAAGGCGGTTCTGAGATTACTGCCGAAGTGCAGGCGCAGGCCGAATAATTGAAAGAACTGATAGTATTCATAGGGTAGTCTTTCTTTTGGAGGACTACCCTTTTCAAATGATATTCAGAGAGGTAACGAATATGAAACCGAAAAGACATCTAAAATTGCAGACACATTATTTGATCATGACGCTGCCGGGGCTTTTATGGCTGTTTTTCTTTTCGATTGTACCGCTTCGCGGCATCGTGATGGCTTTTGAGAATTACAATCCCGGATTGGGATTATGGAAATCCCCCCTTGTTGGACTGGAAAATTTCAAATACCTCTTTTCGCTGGGAGACGCGAAGAGGGTAATTATCAATACAATTATCATAGCAGGTTCCAAGATTATTTTAAACATATTGGTGCCGTTGACTTTTGCGCTTCTGCTCAATGAAGTAAAACATTTGCGTTACAAGAAGGTGGTGCAGACGGCTGTTTATCTTCCGCACTTTCTTTCCTGGGTTATCTTAGCGAGTGTACTGCTCAACGTATTCAGCTTGGATGGGATTATCAACCAGATTATGCAGCTTATGGGAAAGGATTCTGTGATCTGGTTCAGTGAATCCAAATATTTCAGACAGTTGGTGATCGGGACGGACGTGTGGAAGGAGTTTGGCTTTAACGCCGTAATCTATCTGGCAGCGCTGACTGGAATCGACCCAACGTTGTATGAGGCGGCGGCGATAGATGGGTGTAGCAGATGGAAACAGATCTTAAACATTACGCTGCCGGGCATTGCGGGCACGATTATCCTGATGGCGGTATTAGGGCTTGGCAATGCGTTAAATGCGGGATTTGATCAGGTATTTAACTTATATAATCCAATGGTTTATTCCACGGGGGATATTCTTGATACATGGGTATACCGTATCGGACTTGTTAATCTGCAATTCTCCTTGGCGACGACGGCGGGACTTTTTAAATCGGTGATCAGCTTTTTCATGATCGTGATCTCTTACTGGGCTGCCTACAAATTTGCAGACTACAAAATTTTCTGATAGGATATAGGAGGAGTTGTATATGGTACGAAAAAAAACGTTGGGGAGTAAACTGTTTACGATATTTTTGTATACCTTTCTGGGACTGCTGGCATTGACTTGTCTGTATCCGATCTGGTATGCATTCTGCCTGTCCATATCGGATAAGACGGCGGCCAATTCCGGTCTGGTGACGATCATGCCTGTGGGATTTTCGACCATTGCCTACAAGGAGATCATGGGCGATGCGAAATTCTTTCATTCCTTCTGGGTGTCTGTGCAGAGAACCGTACTTGGGACGGCATTTACCATGTTAGTTATGATTATGATGGGATATCCTCTTGCCAAATCGAAGAAAGAGTTTAAGTTGCGGAATATTATCATGTGGTTACTGATGTTTTGTATGGTGTTCAATGCGGGGACGATCCCATGGTATATGACAATGGTGTCATATAAATTGATCGATAAAATATGGGGACTGATTCTCTGTGGTAGTCTTCCGGTGTTTAATTTGATTATTGTCATGAACTTTTTCAGAGGTATTCCCAGTGACTTGGAGGAGGCTGCAAGGGTGGACGGTGCAGGTCCGTGGCGTATCCTGTTCCAGATCGTGGTGCCCTGTTCGGTGCCTGTCATTGCGACGATGGTGTTGTTTACCAGCGTAGGATACTGGAATGAGTTTTTCCAAGGGTTGGTATTGTCTACCAGTGACAAGCATTACCCGCTGCAGACATATATTCAGCAGATGGTGGTCAATACGCAGAGTGCGGCGAATATGAGTCCGGACGAACTGAAGCTGATGAGCCAGCTTTCCAACAAATCGTTGGATGCGGCGAAGGTGTTTATCGCCATGGTGCCGATGTTAGTGATTTATCCTTTTATCCAGAAGTATTTTGTAACCGGAATGATGGTTGGGGCTGTGAAGGGTTAAAAAGAGATGAAGATTTTCTAAGGCGTCAAAAGACGCCGTCTAAGAAAATCTAAGTCATCTCTGGAAGAATCGCTTAAGAAGCGATTCTTCTGGATGGTGGATAGAGACATGTTTGTGAGGTAGATGGAATATAGAGTGGAGTTAGGCTGTATAGGAGGAGATAGGAGTATGTTGTGGCAGGAAGAAAATCGATTGATGAGGAGGTTTGACAGGGAGCTCCTAATGATAGAAGGGTGGGGAGACAACGGATTGCGTGTCCGTGCGATCCTGAAAGGACAACCGGAGGAGACGAATTATGGGCTGATATATGGGGAAGGGCATCCGGCGCAGGTTGCGATTGAGGGGAATCATGGCTGGATTGTGAATGGGAAGATCAAATGTGAAGTGCTACCCACCGGAAAACTCCGGTTTTATAACCAGGACGGAAAGGTGCTTCTTGAGGAGTATGACAGAAACCGGTTTCGCAAGGAAGACGAAGGTTTCAGCAGTGCGTTGGAACTAAATCCACGCACGTTTGCACCCATCCGGGGGACAGAGAATTATCGACTCACGGTGCGCTTTGAGGCGGCTGACGAGAGAATTTACGGTATGGGGCAGTACCAGCAGGAGAATTTGAATTTGAAGGGCTGTATCGTGGAGATGGCGCAGCGAAACTCGCAGGTGAGTGTGCCGTTTATGCTTTCCAGTGCTGGATATGGTTTGTTCTGGAACAATCCAGGCATTGGTAAGGTTGTTTTTGGGAATAACCTGACTGAGTGGGAGGCATATTCCACGCGACAGATGGATTATTGGATCTGCGCAGGCGACACACCGGCGCAGATTGAGGAGGCGTTTGCGGATGTGGTGGGTAAGGCACCCATGATGCCGGATTACGGTATGGGATTCTGGCAGTGCAAGCTGCGCTATCAGACGCAGGAGGAGTTGATGCAGGTTGCAAGGGAATATAAGCGTCGCAATGTGCCCGTGTCAGTGATTGTCATTGATTATTTCCACTGGCCACATCAGGGAGACTGGTGCTTCGATCCGGAATACTGGCCTGATCCTGTGGCAATGGTACGAGAATTAAAGGAGATGGGGATGGAGCTTATGGTATCTGTCTGGCCTACGGTGGAGGAGGGCAGTGTCAATTACCATGAGATGTTGGAAAAAGGATTTCTGACCGCCTCAGAAGCCGGCAACCGGATGAGTCATCTTGGAAGGACATGTTTCGTAGATATGACGAATCCGCAGGCAAGGACGTACTTGTGGGAAAAGTTAAAGAAGAATTACTATCAGTATGGCATCAAGATTTTCTGGCTGGATGAGGCGGAGCCGGAGTACACGAAATATGAGTACGACAATTATCATTATCAGCTTGGCGCCGATATGGAGATCGGCAATCTTTACCCGAGAGAATATGCAAGAATGGCATATGAAGGCATGACAGAGGAGGGGCAAGAGAATATTCTGAACTTGATCAGAAGTGCTTGGGTCGGCAGTCAGCGGTACGGTACACTTGTGTGGAGCGGGGATATTGATTCTAGTTTCCGTTCTCTGCGCAGCCAGTTTGCCGCAGGATTAAATATCGGCATGGCGGGAATCCCGTGGTGGACGACGGATATTGGTGGCTTCCATGGCGGCGAGATTACCGATCCGGATTTTATCGAATGTCTGATTCGCTGGTTTGAATATGGAACTTTCTGTCCGGTGATGCGTCTGCACGGGGATAGGGAACCGCACAGCGCGCCGATTGGCACGAAAGGCGGCGGCTCCGTACCTAGTGGCGCTTCCAACGAGATCTGGACCTATGGGGAGGAGGCGTGCGGTATCTTCACGGAGCATATTAGGCTGCGTGAGAAGTTAAGACTCTATCTGACACAGACGATGCGCCAGGCACATGAAAAGGGAACACCGGTTATTCGTACCTTGTTCTATAATGTCCCGGAAGATGAAGAGTGTTGGAAAGTGGAAGACGAATTTTTCTTAGGGGATGATCTGCTTGTATGCCCTGTGTTGTATGCCGGATGCAGGAGCAGGGAGGTATATCTGCCTGCAGGATGCCGTTTCAGGGATATTCGGGACGGCCAGGTCTATGAGGGCGGACAGAGGCTTGTGTTCGATGCGCCGCTTGCATCGATTCCGGTGTTTGCAAGAGAGGGTAAATTATGCGATATATAGATGTTCTTGAAAATGGTGTAAGGTTATTGTTTGGTGTGGACGAACAAGAGCGGTTGTTGCTATTCTATGTTTCGACGAAAGAACTCGATTGGAAGAAAATAACAACGGATGTGCGGGAGTTTTCTCCGGTGGAGATTATCGTGACAGGTGGAAACTGCCCGGAAGACCGGTTGGGGCATAAATTAGTGCATACTTCCGCGGGAATCGGACTCAAATTTCGATCCTATGTAAGACAGGAAGAAGCAGGCGGCTGTCAGTATATTTTTCATACCATAAATGAAGAATACGGGCTGGCGGTCGATCTGCATTATCGTTTCTATGATGGACTACAGGTATTTACCTGTTTTACGCAGATTTGCAATGTTGGGCAGGAATCGCAGGGGTTGGAGGCAGTGACCTCCTTTTCCCTGCATGGATTTGATGTTTACGGGGACCAAGAGTATGAGCAGCGTTACCGGCTTCATATGGTGCATAATGGCTGGCAGAAGGAACTTGCATGGAAAAGTTATACGCTTCCCGAACTGGGGCTTAGCGCTTCCCAAGAGAGAGGGCGCTATAATAGCTCCAAGATGATCTCCATCACGAATACGGGGGCATGGTCAACGAAAGACTACTTACCACTTGGGATGCTGGAAGATATGGAGATGGGTGAATGTCTTGCGTGGCAGATTGAACATAATGGCTCATGGCATTGGGAGATCGCGGAACATGCGGGAATGCTTTTCTTAAAGGTAACTGGTCCGACGGAGCTGTATGCACACTGGTATCGTGGACTTGCACCGCAAGAATGCTTCGTCAGCGTTCCAGTGAGCGTTGTCTGTAAGGAGGGAGATGCCCGTGATGCGGCCGTGGAGCTGACCAGATATCGGAGAAGGATTCGACGTGAGAATGAGGATAACCGGAATATGCCGGTGATCTTTAATGATTATATGAATTGTCTGTGGGGGAAACCGACGACGGAAGAAGAACTTCCCTTAATTGATATGGCGGCGGCGGTCGGATGTGAATATTATTGTATCGATTGTGGCTGGTACAGTGCCGGCGAATGGTGGAATCATGTAGGAGAATGGATACCGTCTATAGAGCGTTTCCCGGTGACGGAGCAATTTCCAAAAGGGCTTGTTTCGCTGCTTGACTATGTGAAATCCAAAGGCATGGTGCCTGGGCTTTGGTTGGAACTTGAGGTTATGGGCTTGCACTGTCCTCTAGCGGCGCAAAAGCCGGATAGCTGGTTTTTCATGCGGCACGGCAAACGAGTAAAAGAGAAATCTCGTTATCAGCTTGATTTTAGGAATCCTGATGTGCGTGAGTTCGCAAGTAATGTCATCCGCAGGCTGGTAGAAGAGTATGGTGTGGGTTATATCAAGATGGATTATAATATCGAGCCAGGAATTGGGACGGATTATGAGGCGGACAGTCCGGGCGACGGGCTTTTCGAGCATCAGCAGGCGTATCTGAGCTGGCTTGCGAATATTTTTGCAAAGTATCCGCAACTTGTCATCGAGAATTGCGGAAGCGGCGGAATGCGTATGGATTATGCCATGCTAAAACTTTGTAGCGTTCAATCCACCAGCGATATGGAAGATTACCGAATCTACTCCACGATTGCGGTGAATGCACCTTTGGCGCTGACACCGGAGCAGGCGGCAGTCTGGTCTTATCCGCTGACGGCTCACGACGAGGAAGAGACGGTCTTCAATATGGTCAATGTAATGCTTCTGCGCATTCACCAGAGCGGACATTTATTCCGGTTAGGGGAGAACTGCCGGGAACTGATTGCGGAGGCAATCACATACTATAAGGAAACACGCAAAGACAGACGTGATGCAGAACCGTTCTGGCCTCTCGGATTTGGCAGCTATCAGGATGACTGGGTGTGCCTTGGATTAAAAGGGGCGCACAGGACTTATCTGGCAGTATGGAGAAGAGGCGGTGAGAAGGCAGAATGTAGGTTGCCACTGCCGCAGTATCGGGGAAAGCAGGTACAAGTGCGCTGCGCGTATCCGGCAGGGAAAGTGGTGAAGTCTGTGTGGGATGAAAAAGAAGGCTGTCTTACGGTTACGTTCGAGATGAAGGTTATGGCGAGGGTTTTTGAGATAACCGGATGAGTTTCCAAGAAACTGGAACAATCAAAATATTTTTACATAAGATGATCCCCATACGGCAGCGATCCCATATATTTTTCCATAAATTCCCAATCAGGAATGTATCCATTGGCAGAGTAGGTATGGTTGGCATCAATATACGGTTTTCCGTCTGTGTTTTGCCGGATTGGAAGGCTTAAGACAAGATCAGGCAGTGTCTTGTTTGCTTGCCGTCCATAACTATATTTGTATTTGTTCTGCACGATGATCGTTATCATGAAAAGTTTGGCTGCCGGAGAGAGTTTCTCTTTGGCATCGAGTGTGTATAAGTCACGACCACTGTAGAACGGTTCGTCCTGATAAAAAGTAGATAATACGCTGCCGCCTGCGGCAACGCTGATGAGACCGCTCTTTTGTGGAGCGATATATGGAATGAGCCTGACCCGTGCGGTTACACCGTTGTTCTCCGCAGTCCTTGCCACGAAATTGACGGAATCGGCTTCGTTCTTATCGGCTATGGCGCAGGTGTTGAGTTCAAGATTCACACCGTATCGTATCGCAAAGAGATCGGACAATTTGAAATTTTTCCACATGTGTATATTCAGACTGGGAGCATTTCCCGGTCTGTTTTGCGTAGTGAGTGGGTGGTGGCGGAGTGACTGCATATATTGTTCCATAAAGTTCCAATCGGGGACATAGCCTTCTGCAGAATAAGCATGTGTTTCATCAATCGAAAGCGTTCCGTCCGGATTGTGGCGGGGCGGAAGATTGATCGTGTCGTTTCCATATTTCTCTGCGGTCACTTTACGTCCGTAGGCATATTTCAAGCGGATGGCGGAGAGCACGGTCTGCAGAAACAGATACAACATATCGCTTGGGCGATCACTTTTTAATATGAGAAGTTTGGCGGAATCACCGACGACACAGCCGTCTGGCTGGTAAGAGACATAACCGGCGCATCCGCTTCTTGCCACGGTCAGACATGGATGTTCTGACAAGACATAGTTCTTAGCTTTACAGTATTCTAAGTCGATTTTTCCTAAGACACCGTTGTTTTCTTCGCCGCTTTGCACTACCGTAAATGTTCCGGGGTGGTCGTCGATCTCTTCTTTTGTGATACCTTTTCCGTTATGAATGGTAAAAACAGAAGAGATCCTAAACTCTTTCCAATCCTTGAGATTCAGATTCATACATCTTCCCTTCTTTCACCAGATATGCGAGATAATTGTTTAATGTCTGCTGGAAATCCGCCTCGGTCAGCCTGCTATAATCGGTTTTCATATACGCCTCGCAAAGCCATTCACAACTGCCGTCAACAATGGCTGTAGCGGATAAGCCGTCCACTACGATTTTGTTACGGTACAGGCGCAACCATTCTTGCTCGATGACTTTCCATTTGCTTTTGCCGTCAGAATCAAATTGCTCGATGCGTCCGAGATTCTTTTTCTTCTTGAAACCGTCTTCCTTGCAGTAGCCGAAAAAGGTCTCTTTCGCCGTGCCGTCCTGGTTCACATGCGGTCTGCCGAGTGTAAAGAGCATACAGCAAGCAGATACGGAAGCGCCCGGATAAAAGATTTCATTCGGGAGGGTAAACACGGCTTCCAGAGTGTTATCATTCAGCATCGCCGTCTTTGCGTCGGTAATCAGCCGGTTTGTTCCGATGGCGGCGGCTACCGGAAGGAGTACGGCGAGCTTCACTTCTTTGCAGGAATGTCCGGATTTTTCACGGCGCTTGTTCATGCCTTGGATGACATCTGAAAGAAATTGGATAAACACCAGTCCTTTCGTCGGGTCTTCCTTGCCGTTTTTTGCTTTGCCCCATGTGGACTTGTAAGTGTCGGGGATGCCGATCGGCTTAGCGTTGTAGGGCGGATTCATCAGAATGATATCGGGGTCGGCATCTTCGATGAATTTCTTACAGTCAAAAAGGCTTGCCAGCTTGATATGACTATTGCCGTCGCCGTGAATCAACATGTTTGTCGTGGCAAGTCCATAGGCGTTCTCATCCACTTCTATCCCGTAAATGTGCTTGCTTGCAACAATTTCCTTGAGCGCCTTCGCCTCGGCTTCGGTCGTGTGGTTCTGACAATCTGCAAATTCCTTCACCATAGCCTGCACTAAGAACGAACCGCTTCCGCAGGTGCCGTCCAGAACGACTTTGGTTCGGTCCACTTCCGTCAGGCAACACATGAAATCGGTGATATGGTCCGGCGTGAAAGCCTGGTTCTTATCCGCTTTGCCGATGTATTTATTGAAAGCGATAAAAAACATGTTGAGGATATCCTGACCTTCCGGGCTGTCGGTGTCAATATATTGGTAAATATCTTTCAAGACAGTCTCTAGGATCTTTATCCAGTTGGCGAGGGACAGTCTTTCGATTTTCTGATTGTTTAAGATATTGTTCTGCAGGAGTTGGATCTTCTTCGCCTTGTTATCGGAATGGTTAAGAAGACTGCCGAGCGTGTTCTTGATTGCGGCAATGATCTCTGCGCTGGACATCATTCCCCAGTGTGCCTTGAATTTCTTTAAGAGAGCTTCGTCGATCTTGGTGTCGCCCTCGCTTTGTATCATTTTCTGGATATACAAAAGGATCGTGCCGACGAACTGGCTCCGCAGTTTCTCGTCGATATCCATTTTGTGGAGAAGTTCGTTGAGGGCGTATGTTTTCTTAAGGACCATTTCGCGGTCGTTGGTCTTATTCTGATGGAATAGGGATTTGTAATGCGCCATATCGTCAAGAACCGTTTCATTCGGAAGAAAATGATCGCGGTCGATGTCGTTTTTCCATACTTTGATCTGGTCATCGATGGTGTTTGCTAAGATACAGATAACTTTTTTCATGCAGGACAGTGCGCGCTCCGCCATAAGATAATCTCGAAGCTGGTCTTCGTCCGCCGTGGTTGCCTTCTGTTTTGTTTCGACAAGGATAACGGTATCATCGTCTTTAAAACGGAGATCTAGTCGGTAATGGTTGATTGTGCACTCGCCCAATGCTTCCTGCAGCTTTTTTCTTGAGCCGGCGGCCTGGATATAGCTGTACTCGCCGTTTTCGATGTTGGATGTGTGATATTCGTTTCCAATTTGGTTGATGATAGAAGTTCTGGTCATGAGCGGGTGTCCTTTGTGATATGTTGTTCGTGCGAATACGGTTAAACAAGTATCAATTTGTTGTTAAAAGTAATACAATACCACGAACTGAATATAACACTTTGCACAGAATTTTTCAATAGTTGGGTATCATAAATTTACTCCTTTTTTGGGAAATTATCCGTTAGCATTGAAGATGATTGCGGTATTTCTGCCATATAAGGTCGTTGAAAAGGCAGGGAAGATACAATATAATATAAGTGCGCATACTTATAGAAGATAATATGCGCTGGCATATATAGTGTAAGCGTTAGGAGGTGCTTTTTGTGACGGCTTTAAGACAAAGCGCGATGATGGAATTGGAAAAGATACCGGAAGATAAAATAGGTCTTATTTTGCAGATTATGCAAGGAGTGAATGGTTTGTATCATGATAATCAATCAGAAAGGCGGGAAGCGTTTGCGAGATTAGAACAGTTACGCAGGAAAGGAACTGTTACGGATTACGATGCGGAACTAGCTTCCTATAGGGAAGAAAAATATGAAGAATAAGATTCTGATTGATACCAATGTACTGCTCGATTATCTGCTTACAAGGGAGCCGTTTTATGAAGATGCATTGAAAATTGTTCATGCATGTGTAGAGGGAACAATTAAAGGATGCATTGCGGCACATTCCATTTCAAATATGTTTTATATATTAAGGAAAGACTATAATGCAAAGGAACGGAGAGAAACTTTATCTAACTTGTGTTCGATTTTTGATGTAGAAGGAATTGATAAAGTCAAACTGCTTTCCGGACTGCGAAATGAAGATTTCTCGGATTTTGAAGATTGCTTACAGATGGAATGTGCAAAGGCATATGGGGCAGATTATATTGTAACAAGAGATGTAGATGATTATAAATCCTCGGAAATTAAGGCGGTTTTACCAAAAGATTATTTAAGGATGTGATGATATTGTATTTCATAGCTTTTTATGGTAGA
>JAMPGN010000053.1 GCA_023663915.1 Eubacterium sp.
CGGACAGCTGCCCTTAGGCAGCGTATGCTAAATTATCTTCAGCGTTTATATTTAGATTCGCGATTTAACGCATCAGCCTGCGGATAGCTTCTCCAGCTGCAAGACCCCTGTCGAAACCTTGACTGGCCCATTTGTAATAGTATAACACAATCTTTCTTCTTATAAAATATTTATCGGCATAAATTATACGAAAATTAATTTTTGCAATACGGTCCTAACCGAGATTCCGGATCTTAAACTCCCGCTCGTGCTCCCTGCGCATATCTTTCTTCGCAATATCCTGCCGCTTGTCGTAGAGTTTCTTACCCTTGGCAAGCCCGATCTCGATCTTAGCCCTGCCATCTTTGAAATAGACTTGAAGCGGAACGATGGTGTATCCCTGCTCCGCCATCTTGCCGGCAAGTTTGCCAATCTCAAACTTATGCAGCAGCAGTTTGCGCACACGCAGGGGATCTTTGTTAAAAATATTGCCTTTCTCATACGGGCTGATATTCATTCCGTAGACAAACGCCTCTCCGTTCTCGACCCGCACAAACGCCTCCTTGATACTGCACTTACCCATCCGTAAGGACTTAACCTCCGTGCCGTGGAGTTCCAGTCCCGCCTCGTACTTGTCCTCTATAAAGTAATCGTGATACGCTTTCTTGTTGTTTGCCACTAATTTCATGGCTTCCTTCGCCATACTCTCACCTTCTTTCAATCAGACTCTTCGGGAATCATAAAGTCTACCGTCCGCGCAAAACGATCCACGCCTTTGACCTGTATAGTCAATCGTTCACCTAGTTTGAAAGTCTTACCCGTCTCCTGTCCAACCATCTCATAGGTATTTTCATCATAATAGAAGTAATCTCCGGGCAAGGATGCCACATGAATCAGCCCTTCCACCGTGTTAGGCAATTCCACATAGATTCCCCACTGGGTAATGCCGGAGATCACGCCCTCGTACACTTCTCCGATGCGGTCTTCCATGTATTCCGCTTTCTTGAGTTTGTCAGTCTCACGCTCCGCCTCCTCGGCGCGCCGCTCCATCTTGGAAGTATGCTTTGCCACTTCCGGCAGTTTCTTCTCGTAGTGTTCGATACGGCTTTCCCCAAGCCGTCCTCTGAGCTGTTCCTTGATGATGCGGTGTATCTGCAAATCGGGATAACGTCTGATCGGTGAGGTAAAATGGCAGTAGTACTGGCATGCAAGCCCAAAATGCCCGGTACACTCCACCGTATATTTTGCCTGCTTCATACTGCGAAGCGTCAGCCGGCTGATTAACGTCTCCTCCTCGGTGTCCGCGATTTTATCCAGCAATTTCTGTAGCTCCTTGGGATGTACCTCCTCTCCCGTCAGCTTGATATAATGACCGAAGTTGCGGATAAAAGCCGACAGCTTCATGATTTTCTCCGGATCTGGTTTCTCGTGGGTACGGTACACGAAAGGCAGTTCCAGCCAGAAAAAGTGCTGCGCTACCGTCTCGTTGGCAATCAGCATAAAATCTTCTATGATCTTGGTCGCCACATTGCGCTCATAAGGTTTGATATCGATCGGATGACCGTTCCCGTCCAGTATGATCTTGCTCTCCGAGAAGTCAAAATCAATCGAGCCGCGTTTGTGCCGTTTGCGGCGTAAGACTGCCGCCAGCTTCTCCATCTCTTCAAACATCGGCACAAGCGCTTCGTATTCTCCCCGCTCTGCCTTGTCATGGTCTTCGAGGATTTTCTTCACGGAAGTGTAGGACATCCTGCGATCCACACAGATCACCGTTTCCGCAATCTGGTAATCCGTCACTTCCCCTTTGTCGTTGATGGTCATAAGGCAGCTTAACGCCAGACGATCCACACCCTGATTCAGCGAACAGATGCCATTGGACAGCTTATGCGGCAGCATAGGAATCACACGATCCACCAGATAGACGCTTGTTCCCCGGTCGAGAGCCTCCCAGTCCAAGGCGGAATTTTCCTGGACATAGTTGGTCACATCGGCAATATGCACGCCTAAATGATACAGCCCCGCGTCATCCTGGTACAGACTGACTGCGTCATCCAGATCCTTGGCATCCTCGCCGTCGATTGTCACCATCTGCAGATCGCGTAAATCCATACGCCCCGCCTTGTCTGCTTCCGAGACCTCTTCCGGGATACGTCTCGTCTGGTTCATCACCTTTTCTCCAAACTCTACGGGTAGATCATAGGCTCTCACGATGGACATGATATCCACACCGGGATCGTTCCTGTGCCCTAAGATTTCGATTACTTTTCCTTCCGGCTTGTGCCGTTCATCGCCGTAAGAAGTCAGCTCCACCACTACTTTATGTCCTGTGGCCGCCCCTTTCGACCGCTCCTTTGGCACAAAGATGTCCGTGCCTATCTTATTGTTATCTGGCAAGACAAAACCGAAATTCTGTGACTGCTCATAAGTCCCAACGACCTGTTTTGTGCCACGCTCTAAAATCTTAATCACTGTAGCTTCCTGTCTTTTGCCGCGCACTCCCGGCAAAAGAGCTACTTGAACCTTGTCTAAATGAAACGCGCCGCCTGTCTGGTCTTCGGGGATATACAGATCTTCATCCCTGCCCTCGATCTCCACGAACCCAAATCCTTTGGCATGGCTAATAAAAGTGCCCACCGGCTGATTCACATCTGGTTTGACATATTTGCCCTGTTTCGTGACCTGTATCTTTCCTTCCGTCAAAAGCGACTGCAGGACAGCTCGGAACGCTTCTCGATCTTCCTTGGAAACCTGCATAAATGTTGCCAGTTCCTTTTCTTTCATCGGTACATACAAATCGTCCACAATCAGTTCACATATTAAATTCTTACGCCGTTCAAATTCCTCATTTTCTTCAAAATTCATGTTATTCACCATGCCCTATCGTTGCACAAAAGGCAAGCCGTTCGGCTTGCCTTCGATTTCTTCCCAATCAAAATGTATGGTACATCAAAACAAATTCAGGTTCAAAATAACTGCTAAAAGCATGAACCCGACCGCGAGCCCGGTCGTGATCTTCACCAGCTTACTCTCCATGGAACGTCCCTTGTTCTTGCCCCAATATGTTTCAGCCGCGCCGCTCACCGCTCCTAATCCAGCAGTCTTACCTTCCTGCATCAATACCAATACAACAAGCGCAATACATATAAGAATAAAAATAATCGTCAATACGATTCTGAGTGCTCCCATCCCTACACCTCCTAATATCAAGCAGATTTTATAATACCATACAAACAACGGATATGCAAGTGCCAAAATAACGATTCTTCCAAGGAATTTACCTTTTCTAGATGGCAGTCCGGCGCACACATTGACAATCCTGTCATAATCAGATATGATAATGGATAAATGACGAATGCCTCTTTTGCAGGACATTCTTATGCTGAATATTTGACAGGGGCTTTTCATGAAAACAAACAACAAAGCGCTTATTATCCTAAATAGTATCCAGAGCTTTTTTACAACATGGGCTTTCATGAAAGCCGGAAGAATGGAACCCGGTAATATTTTAACAGGAGCGGTCTTTCTTCTTTCTTTTTTTCTATACCGGCATATCAGTGTACGGCTCTCCGCCAAACCTTTTGTCTATACGAAACAAACACGGGGTACCGCCATCGTTTTATCGGTTATCTTTACCCTGTTTTATATGCTCGTGGACTATCCCCACTATATCGAAACATTGACGAACAAGCTGTACCAGTCGATCGTTCTATTTTCTGTTTTTGCAGGTTTTTTCATTTGTTTCTATAAGCTGCTTTTGTTACTGCTTTCATACAGCGGGGACAAGGAAACCTTGCATCGGCTCCTTTATCAGCCAGAAGGGAAAAGGTGCGTCAAGCATCTTGCCTTCTATGGATTTCTAGGCTGTCTGCTCTGCTGGCTGCCCTACTTTCTCTACCAGTATCCGGGTATCATGACACCGGACAGCATCAACCAGTTTGAACAGGCGCTCGGTATCATTCCATACAGCAATCATCATCCGTTTGTCCATACCATGCTGTTTAAACTGCTTTATGACATCGGATTTGCCCTGACCTCTGACATGGTCACGGCGGTTTCTTTTTATACGTTTTTCCAGATGTGTTTTCTTGCCTTCAGCATCTTCTATCTTCTGAAAACATTGGAATCTTTCCGAATCCGACAGGGTATTTTGATCCTGATCACGCTTTTTTATGCACTGGTGCCTTATCATGCGATCTTTTCCGTCACACTCTGGAAGGATATCCCTTTTGCGGCGGCGGTGCTTTTATTTAGCTGTTCCCTGCTGCGCATATCGAAAGGGGTAACGCCTTCTACGCTGTCAGTCTTTATCCTGTCCGGTATTATGATCTGTCTCTTTCGTTCCAACGGCTGGTACGGGTTTTTGTTCTGTCTGCCCTTCCTGCTCTTTTTTTACCGCCAAAAGGTTAAAACCATGTTCCCCGCCCTTGCTGCCATTCTGCTGACTGCGGTCATCATGAAATATCCCGTTATGAACGCCCTGCATGTCACGCAGCCGGATCTTATCGAATCGCTCTCCATTCCCACACAGCAGATTGCGGCTGTCATCTGCAATGACAGGGAACTGACAAAAGAAGAGCTTTCTCTTCTTGAAAATGTCGTGGATCTAACTTTTATAAAGACGCTGTACAATCCTACCTATGCAGACAATATGAAAGAGCTTGTCCGCGCCGGAAACCAACAATATCTGATAGAAAACAAATGGGAATTTTTGAAACTGTGGACAGCACTTGGCTGCCGTTATCCGGTTGATTATCTGAATGCTTATATCGATCAAACTTATGGTTACTGGTATCCCGACTCCTTCTATCCAGTGGCAGAAGGAGAAGGTGTCAGCGCAACGGACTTAGGCGTATCGCATACGCCCTTGATCGGTGGTCCGATTGTCATTAAAGCAAAAGAAATCTCCTTAAAACTCGGCAGTATGGTTCCTATTTACAGTCTGCTCTGGAGTATGGGCATCGCTTTCTGGCTGCTGCTGTTCTGCATCGGTAACGCCTTCGCAAGAGAAGAAAAAGCAAAACTTGTTTATTATCTTCCAAGTTTTGCCTTATACCTTACCGTTATGATTGCAACGCCTGTTGCGACTGATTTCCGATATGTTTACTTTATGGTATTTTCCATGCCGTTTTATCTAATCACGGCGCTTATTTCTTTGCATCCAGATTGAGCAGCTCCCGATGCCCTAAAAATCCGTCACATCCTATGACACTTTCTTGTTAATATAATCCGTCTTAAACTTAGAATACATAATCTTCTGTGTATGGTACAGACCATGGTAGCCGGACGTCATATAGCTGAGTGCGACCGCCAGCAGAAAATATGGCATTCCCTCATAACCGAACAATTCAAAACTGATCAGAAGCGAGGTGATGGGACTGTTGGTTACGCCGCAGAATACTGCCGACATCCCGACTGCGGTGCAAAGCGCCGGAGAGATCCCGAAAAGCGTACCGAACAGACAGCCGAACGTTCCCCCGATACAGAAAGACGGAACGATCTCGCCGCCTTTATAGCCTGCCCCAAGCGTCGCCGCCGTAAACAACATTTTGAGAAGAAACATTTCCGGTCTCACTTCGCCGTCCATACATCGACCGATCAAGTCAATTCCAGAGCCGTTGTAAGTCTGACTGCCCACCAAAAGCGTCAACACGACAACGATACTGCCACCCACAAAAATCCGGATATAAGGATTTTCAAAAAACTTCTGATACAGATGCGCCGCCTGATGAAGCAGGATGCAGAACAGGATACTGACAAAGGCGCTCAAAACCGCCAGAACAGAAATTTTGAAAGCGGACACCGCCGTAAAATCCGGGATCGACTGCAGCAGAAAAATCTCCGCCTCCGCGCCGAAATGGGCGGCGATCGCGTGCGCCACCAAAGATGCAATCACGCAGGGCACCAGTGCAGAATAATGCATGACTCCGACGCTGACCACTTCCATCGAAAAAATAGCCGCCGCCATGGGCGTGCCGAAAAGTGCAGAAAACGCCGCGCTCATACCGCACATCGTCATGATATGCCTGTCCTTTTCATCAAAGCGAACCAGTTTCCCGATCGCGTTGCCGATACTTCCGCCGAGCTGTAACGCCGCGCCCTCGCGTCCCGCCGATCCGCCGAGCATATGCGTGATCAGCGTGGAAAAGAAAATGCTCGGTGCCATCCTTAAGGGAAGTTCATCGCCGGAGTGAATGGACGAAATCACCAGATTCGTTCCGGAATCTTTTTCATTGTGGAGCAGATGATAGCCGCCCACGATCAGAACGCCGCCCACCGGAAGAAGCCAGACAACCCACGGGTGGTTTCCCCGAAACTTCGTCAACGCCGTCAGACAGAAATAGAAAAGCGTGCCGACCGACCCTACCACGACTCCCGATATAACCGAAAAGACAACCCATTTTGCAAACGATCTGACCTGTTGTAAACTTTCTTGAAAACGGTCATGCATGTCACCTTGAAATAACTTCCCCATATGTACTCTCGATTCCCCTCTCTATGCTTCCGTGCTTCTGACCTGCCTTTGCTCATCGTCGAAATATCACAATTCAAACATCGCAAAAGCATCTTCTTTCACATGATGCTCACTGTGGTACTTCATCAGATATGCCTTCATTTCCGTATGCGATTCTCCCATGTCCTCCATCATCGCCTGAAAATTATCTTCCCGGACGCCGCCTAACTGTGTAAGAAACCGGTAATATGCCAAATCGTCTCCGTACTCTTCCAGCACGACCAGCCACGTCTCCTCCGTCGGCTGTCCTTTCACATGCGCCAGCAGATATTCTTTTAACTTCTCACGCACAGAATCCTCCAGCCCATAGTCGTGCATCATCCGTAATATCGCCAGTCTGACTTTTTCACGCCTGCGCTGCTCCGTGTAATGACCCAGATCATTCTCTTTACTGCCGTAATCCTCTTCCCCGCAGAGAAGCATTTTGGAAAACCCTTCGGCATCTTCCGTATCCATGACCGACTGCATTCTGCTATCCCACTGCACGATCCATTCCGCCGTCCCCGCATTCTCAAAATCAAAGAGATAAAAGGCATCCAATTTGCTCATAACCGCCGCCAGGAGATACGCAATATCCGCAGTCTTGCTCTCCTGCTCATCCGCACGCTCGTCCACGATCTGTTCTAAACGAGAGCAATCCTTGAAAATCCCCTGCCCGATCTCCATGCGGTGATAGGGAAGCGTGACTTTCGACAGGGCAGCGCAGTAGGCAAACGCCCAGTCATCTATGCGCACGACAGACTTCGGCAGAGAAATCTGTTTGAGCATCTTATTGCTTAAGAATGCCTTCTTACCGATATGCGTCACCGCACAGCCCTCAACCGCCGCCGGAATCACCACCTCCGTATCCCTGCCGCGATAGCCCGTTATCTGCGCCTCACCGCCTGCAATGACATATTTGAGAATGCCGTGAGGCGTGTTTAACTCTTTTTCCTGTACCTTCATAACCATTTCATTCCCAATATCACTTTTCTATCCTATATTTTATCATTCTTTTCCAAAGCACAAACAATTCGTGAAAAATTTGTCAAATTCTTTCACTCTTTCTATCTCTTATATTTCCTATCACATCAAACATTACCTCTTATTATAACTCCAATGCCCTGATCTGTTCAACCAGTTCACCGCCTCGCTCTGTCAGCATCAGTTCTTCGTTGTGGCGTTGGTAATCCTCGCATCCGTACATGCCGATAAATTTGGCGCACTCCGCCTGAACGGTGCACTCCGTCACGAGAATCAGCATTTCATTGCCGGAGCCGAACGTGTCTTCCACGAACTGAAAAAGACAATGCATTTTCTCCTTAATTCCTGCCGTATCCCGCTTGTAGTCTGCGACTTTTGCATCAAAACGCACCTTAACGCCTGCAAAAGCCTCCTCCGCGCTCCCCGCGCCTTGGACTCTCATTTCCTTCTCACATTCGCCAAGAAACCGGATGATTGCCTTGCTCTTTTGCTTATCCTGCACCGACAAAGCTCCCGCCTTCTGCAGCGACTCCATCGCCGCGCGTCTGCCCTCGGTCTGTCGGCTAAGCAGTGTCAGCAATTCGTCCGTACTTCCGCCGGACTGTGCTCTTGCCTTCAACGCCTTGAGCGGGTTCATCAGTTCGCCCAACATCTCCGATTCCTGCATATTCTCCTTGATCTCCTGCTGCATCTTATCGATCAGCATTCCCATTAAGGACAGCCGTTCGTCGAAGTCCGCCTTGCGCGCCTTGTCCTTCGCCTGCTCGCTGACTGTTCCCGCAAGAATCTCTTCCACTTTGTAATCGTTTTTATATTTCTGGTACAGATCGTAATATGCCGTAAACTCTTTGACAACCCGCTCATTGCGCAGATACTGCCCGACGAAAGACTCCGCGACCGCAAGATTCTCTTCCTCATAGAGCGCCAGCATCTCCGACAGGTCTTCCCAGCCCCTTGCCGTAATATAACTTCTGCCTTTTACGGTCGTCTCCACCTGGTAGAAATCTTCCTTTTTCATATCCAGATAATTTAAGATCGCTGTGTGCACACCGCGTTCCTTCGCATACTCTTTCCAGACGGCATAATCCGCCTCCACTTCCAGTACTTTCAGACGATCCATCGTCACCACGTCAAACTCCCGGACGGACTTATTATACTCCGGCGGATTGCCTGCGGTCACGATGACCCAGCCCTCCGGCACCCGATGCCTGCCGAACACTTTGTACTGCAAAAACTGGAGCATGGAAGGCGCGAGCGTCTCCGACACACAGTTGATCTCATCGAGAAAAAGGATGCCTTCCTTGATGCCACTCTCGGACATCACATCATAGATCGACGCAATAATCTCACTCATGGTGTACTCCGACACGTCGTACTCTTTGCCGTCATACTCCTTGTGCACAATAAAAGGAAGCCCCAGCGCGGACTGCCTCGTGTGATGGGTCATGGAATAGGAGACAAGCGCGATCCCAAGCTCCTGCGCAATCTGCTCCATAATCGCCGTCTTGCCGATTCCCGGCGCACCGAGTAAAAAGATCGGACGCTGTCTGATAATCGGAATGCGATACTCGCCCTCCTCGTCTTTTTTCAGATAAATCTTCACGGAATCCTTGATATAATTTTTCGCTTCTTTCATGTTCATTTGTCGTCACCCGGTCACTCTGAATTTGCCTATCTTGATTTTTATGCAATCTGCCTTCTCAATTTCTCATAATGAGCTTTTGACACCCGAAGCCTATTCGGAACTTTCTTGTTCGGAATTTTATCCTCAATTCTGCTCAGGCTCTTCCTCGAAATCTTCTTCCCCTAAGACAAGCCTGACCGCCCACGGCGGCACTTTCGGCGTATTGTCGTCATCGTGCAGGAACACGAATGCCACATCATAATCCGGCATCTGCTCCGGATAGATACCGTAGCCGTCCGTAAAATAGATCATGCCCTTTAAGTGATCAAACTCGTGCTCTTCGCGCAGTTGCTCGATATAGGAAAACACGGGACGGAAATCTGTCGAACCGAACCCCGTCAGTCTGCCCTGTTCCATGAAAAGATCGAACTCTTCCCTTCTCGTAATCTTGGTATCCTGCCTGACCTCACTGTCACACTGTATAATATGCACATTGATCTTATGGAAAAAACTTTCCTGCGCCTGCATGATATGATAAGTCTTCTGCAAAAAAGCCTGCACAATCCTGCCCCTGCATGACGCGGACGTGTCCAGCGCGATCACAAAATCCTTGATCTTATTGCTGTCCTTATATTCCAATGGCTCTACAAGCGGCATATTGCCGTAAGTGTTTAATCCGTAAGTATAGTAGATATAGTCAAACTCGTCGTCATTGACTTGGATCGTCTCGCCCATGACCATGAATTTCTTCAGAAAGTCCGTATAGTCGTAGCGTTCCCTCGTGGCTTCTTTCAAATTCAGCTCCATGCTCTCGGCGTTGTTCTTCCCTTTGCTGAAACTTTTCAAGTCCGCCTTGATGCGCTCGCTGACCTTTCTCCACTCCGCCTGTGATAATTCCAGTTCCTCCCGTCTGTCCCAATAGATATGCTCGTCATAATGGCATAATTTATTCCACTCATCAACCGCCTTCTCGGACGGCTCTTCGATCCGGAAATGCCGGTAAATCTTTTCCGCCGTCAGACCGCCCGCCTGCTTTGTGAGCGTTTCCAAACGATTCCGCAGCATGTCGTCGGTCGAAAGGGAGGTCAGATGCATATCCATATCCAGAATCGTATGCTCCACCGCGATATCCGTCGCCATATCCCAATAGCTCCTGTTCATCTTATCCGTCGCCGCACCATGATAAAAAATACAGTGCAGCAGCGTGTGCAGATAAAGCCTTGCCGCATAATTCGGCGCGTTCCGGTACTGCCGGAGCAGGCGCACCGGATCATAGTACAGTTTCGCCCCGTCAAAAAGATGCGCGCCCGTCTGTTCCCTGCACTCCACCTTCAACTTCGATAACGCCACATCCAGAAAACGCATGTTGATGAGTATGCCGTCGTGCGCAAGGCGCATGACCTTGGCAGCAAGTTCCCGTATCTGAAATTGTCTATCCGTCTTGTGACCTTGTTCCATAACGCTGCCCCATTACCTTAGCCGCATAATCTATATTAAATCAAACTTATTGTTTCACGCTCTCCCTAAACGTAATCCTAGATGAAGAGAAATCCTCTGTTCATCCTGCCACACACACTTGAATAAAATATAGAATCATCAAATGCGCCGGATAAAACAGATAGAAAAACCATTTTGAAAAGTTCCTGCCTTTTTCCGCCCTTTTCCCATTGTAAAATAGGAGCACTGTTACTGCCGCCACGATAATTCCCAACCCGGAGCACAGCGCACGCACAACCGCGTACACCACTTGGATTCCCTGCGCGCCATACAGATAACTGTCCAGATTGTTCACCACGAACAGAACATACACGACCCCATAGCCAAACGCCGTCTTTCGCGGATTCCCCTTGCCATTGTAAAGCAGGATCGTACAGACCGGCGCAAAGAGCGCCCAATCGCTTACCATCGTGGCAAGCATGAGAAGCACCCCGGTAAACGTCTTAAGAAAAGGATTCGCAATTCTTTCCATAGCCGTCAGAATCAGGAAGCAACAGAGCAATGTATAAATCATATTCAACCTGCCGTAGTGGAACGCAAGCGAAAAGGGAATCTGTGACATGACCGCAAATATCAAAAGCCGCATTCCGTACTTCACCTTCGAGCGCGTATAGTCGTATCCTTCCACCAGAAAAAAACACATGACAGGCATCGTAAAATACCCGATATACTCAAACACCCGATACAAAACGGTTCCGTATGGGAGAAAGATATGCGCTATATGGTTGAGCAGCATCGTAAACATTGCTATGTACTTGATCGCATCCCGATTGAATACTCTGAAATTTGTGCCGGAAATAGAATCTGGCCCCATCTCTCCATTCTCCATTCTCTGCCGATTGATACAGACCATAACATTGAGATAGGCGATTAACTTTCTAATCGCCTGTCTACATTTCTCTATTGCTTTTCACTGCTTTGTATTTCCCCTGTCCCGTCCTGTTTCACTCTGCCTTGCCGGATACAGACTTCCTATCTATCGCACCATTACTGCACAAACGGATTATACTTCTTCTCATGCCCGATCGTCGTGATGTCTCCATGTCCCGGATAGACTTTCGTCTCGTCGGGCAGTTCAAAAAGCTTCTCTTTGACTGATCTGGTCAATGCACTCATACTGCCCGTAGCAAGATCTGTCCTTCCGACCGATTCCAGGAAAAGCGTATCCCCCGCAACCAGAATGCCGCCTTCTTCAAAATAATAGCAGCAGCTCCCCACCGTATGCCCCGGCGTGGCAATCAATTTACAGGTGATTCCCGCGATCGTGATCTCCTCGCCATCTTTCAGATAGCGGTCGGGAATCACCGTATAGGGTCTTCCAACCTGATCGGATACGTTGGTAACTGCGTCCTCGCACAGTACTTTCTCTTCCTCATAAGCATAAATCGGTGCGCCCGACAATTCTCTCAGCTTATTCGTTCCCCATATATGGTCAAAATGTCCGTGCGTCAAGAGGATTCCTTTGACATTCAGACCTTTTTCCTTCAGTTTGTCGTAAATGTAATCGCCTTTATCGGCAGGGTCAAAAAAGATCACATCATTCGACCCTTCCCGGTATACAAAATAACAATTCGTCTGGCAGATGCCTAACATCATCCTGCCGATCTTCAAATCAGCCATATTCCCTCCTCTATCTCCTATCTATTTCAAGACATGATCCAATGATACTCAGACTGCATGTTCTGCGGTCATCGTATAACTTCCTATTCTCTTAACTCGTCGTTCTCTCTATATCAATAATGCTCTCGATCGTCCCGATCTTATCGATGATACGCTGTAACTCTTCCCTGCCGCCGATCTCGAAGCTGACCATGATCGTAGCCGTTCCCTGTTTGCTCACTCTGGTATTCAGGGAAAGGATATCAATGCCCTTCTCCGTAAGCGCCTTGGAAATATCCGCTATCAGACCATTCCGGTTATTGGCAAAAATACTGATCTCCGCAAAATACTTGCCGGATACTGCTTCCGTCTGCTGCCACTCTGCATCGATCAGCCTGTTGCGGTCTAACTCCGGAAGATTCATGATATTCAGACAGTCCGTCCGGTGGATGGAAACGCCCCTTCCCCTCGTGACAAAACCGACGATCTCATCACCCGGCACGGGACTGCAGCACTTGGAAAAACGTACCGCCACATCATGGATTCCCTTGACGACGATGCCGTTTGTGCCCTTCTGCGTCCTGTTTCTCGTGATCTGGGCATTCCCCTCAAGCTCCGCCAGCACTTCCGCATCGGTCATCTCCCTGCGGTGGTCATGGTCATACATCTCCTGCATACGGTTGAGGATCTGACCTTCTTTCAATCCGCCGTGCCCGATCGCCGCAAGCACGGAATCCCAGTCTTGAAAACCATACTTCTTAATGATGGCATCCTGATACTTAGGAATCATCACCTCAACAGGGTTAATAGACTTCGCCTTGCAGTAATTGGCAATCAGCTCCTTACCTTTGACAATATTATCGTCTTTTAGCTGGTGTTTAAACCACTGATTAATCTTGTTTTTCGCCTGCGTGCTCTTGACGACGTTCAGCCAGTCGCGGCTGGGACCCTTAGAGTTCTGGGATGTCATGATCTCGACGCGGTCGCCATTCTTGATCTCGTAATCGATCGTCACCAGCTTGCCGTTGACCCTTGCCCCAATCATTCGGTTGCCTACGGCGCTGTGAATGCTGTAAGCGAAATCGATCGTCGTGGAACCCGCCGGCAGATTCTTCACATCGCCGGTAGGGGTAAAGCAGTATACATTATCCGAAAAAAGGTTTAAATCGCTCTTTAAGAGGTTCAGAAACTCCTTGTTGTCGGACATATCCCTCTGCCATTCCAAAATCTGGCGAAGCCATACTAACTTCTCCTCTTCCTGCGTCTCTACCTTCTTGCCATCGGATGCCTCTTTATATTTCCAGTGTGCGGCGATACCGTACTCCGCCGCCTTATGCATCTCGTACGTCCTGATCTGAATCTCAAAAGGCTGACCCGTCGTGCCGATCAGCGTCGTATGCAAAGACTGGTACATGTTCGCCTTCGGCATGGCGATGTAATCCTTGAAACGCCCCGGAATCGGTTTATACATCTCATGTATCACGCCAAGCGCGGCATAACAATCCCGCACAGATTCCACGATGATACGCACGGCAAACAGGTCATAGATCTGGTCGATGGTCTTATTCTGATTCTTCATTTTCTTATAGATACTGAAAAAATGTTTGATACGCCCGTCGATTTCCGCCTTGATCCCCACACGCTCAATGTGCTCGCTGACCTCATCGACGATCGTCTGAATATACTGCTCGCGCACGTTCTTGCGGATCGCGATCTTGTCTACCAGATCGTAGTAAGCCTCCGGCTCCAGATATTTTAAAGAAAGATCATCCAGCTCAACCTTGATCTTGGATATGCCAAGCCGCTGGGCAATCGGTGAATAGATGTCTAATGTTTCCCTGGCGATCTCCTGCTGTTTCTCCGGACGCATATGCTGAAGCGTCCGCATATTGTGCAGTCTGTCCGCCAGTTTGATCAATATGACGCGGATATCTTTTGCCATGGCTAGGAACATCTTACGCAGGTTCTCCGCCTGACGTTCCAGCTTCTCCGCATCCCTGTCACGGTCAGCGGAATTGTCCCCGTGGAAATTCAATTTCTCTAATTTGGTGACACCGTCTACTAGAAGAGCCACGTCCGCGCCGAACTTCTCCTCGATCTGTTCGTCGGTCATGATCGTGTCCTCGACCACGTCATGCAAAAGCCCCGCCACGATCGTTTCCTTGTCAAGTTCCAGATCCGCGAGAATAATCGCCACATAGAGCGGATGGATAATATACGGTTCGCCGGACTTGCGCACCTGATCTTTGTGCGCTTCGTAAGCAGTCTGATAGGCTTTCTCGATCAGGGAAATATCATCGGAAGGGTGATATTTGCGCACACGGCTAATAAGCTCCTCGTACAATGTCTCCGGAGTTTGAAATTCTTCAATGGATTCGATTCTGCCGTCATCAATAATGACTTCGCGTTTTTCTTCTGTCGCCATACCTCACCAGCCGCACTATTATAATGATGAATCTAATATCGATATTCCCTATTATAATCGCAAATCCTACGCAAGTCAAAATATTCTTTCTTGGAAAATCACCCTTTGAATTAGTTTTTATGAATCCACGTAAAAACTCCTCCTTTTCGATAAGAATTGCCTAATCTTGTTTTTTATCGAAAAAGAGGTATCTCCTCACTTTCGTTTCACATTTGTTTCCTTCAAAATCCCATTAATTACTATGATTATTTTATATAGATTTTCAGTATATGTCAATTTTGAGAAAGAGCACAGCTCGTTTACAAGATTCGCCTGCGGTGAACTCGAAATAGGCGTAGGAATTTTCTATAACAAAAAAACGGGAAGCGCCCGGTCCCCTTTTCATCTCACCTACGCTTCCCATAAATACTTATTCTTTATGTCACTTCACAACCACCCGCACTCTCGCCTGATTGTAAATTCTCGTAAATTCATCCCCCGCTGTACGGTTCGTCGCTACCTTCACCACCGGAAAATGTGTTCCTGCCTGTACAAACGTATGGCTGTTTACGATCCTGACCGTATTTCCATCCTTCCCTGTGATTTTCCCGCCGGGTGTAAACTCGTTACTCTCCTCAAAATCCCAGAGAATTGTCTCCACTTCACCCGAACCTTCCGGGAGTTCTACCAGCACTTCAAAATATACCGTATCACCGACATGGATTTCTTTTCTGTCTTTGCCATCCACAGTCATCCTGACAAGCGGCTGAATGCCTTTGCGCTCCCTAGCGGTATCTTTAATCTGAACCTGTCCGCCATTCATCTCATAACCACTGCTTGCCACAGGTTCAATCCCACGTTCTACCCAGTCGCTTACATCCAGAAGCGCCTGATACAAGGCTCCTAAATAGCTCACGATATGCTGATGGTCGCCGCCGTTTCCTTCCTCACAGTCGGTATGCATACAATGCTCCATATACCAAAGGCGCATTCTGTCCTCGCCGTCCGTTCCGGCATTTTCCTTCACCAGATTGCGATACCAGTCCGCCTGCCATGGAAAAGCACTCTCGTCCATCAAACTTTCCAGCACGATGATCTTACAGTTCGGTGTGCCACTCTGTATGGAACCCGCACCGCCATTGGAGATAATCGGTCCCACCAGCACCGGACGCTGGGGGTAAAGAGGCGCACCATTTTCATCACGAAACTGATCCCATGCATGATACTCCGGTCCCGGCACTTGATGCCTGTGGAATGTCTGCAGGGCGATATAGTCGGAATTGTCAAGCACTGCTTTGTCACCAACACGCACCTTTTCCAACAATTCTTTTAAATCTCTCGTATCCATTCCTACATCGATCGTGACACAATTTTCCGGCAGACAGATTGCGCCAAATTCTTCTCCCACCAGAGCGCCGGAAGTAAAACGTATCTTCATTCCCGTGCGGTAAAAATTCCCTTCCGGATAGTTGGACAGGGCAAATACCGGAAGTTTCTGCCCGTGCCCCATAGCGTGCTTCCATGCCTCATCGACACCATAAGCATTTTTCTCATCAATGCTGTCCGCCAATCCCATCACACCGTATTCGGGATGAAAAACCTTCATAATCTCACATTCCCGCACGATGCGGTCACGCTGTGCGCTCCCGCCTTCCACGGTTCCAAGATAGCCCGATTTTGCCCAGAAGTCTTTGGTGTAAGACGGGTCAATCGACATAGCCGCCGGCGTAAGAACCGGCAGTGCGCCCTCTCCGATGGTATCATAGACGCACCATGTTTCCATGGGAAATCCCATAAGCTCCGCTTCCCTAAGCGCAGCCTGCTCCTCCTCATTTAAACATGCATACGGATCTCCTCCGCCGCCCGGTTCCAAGGCATCTTTGATCTCTTCCATTTTATTTCTTAAGATGCGCATCACATGCGCCCTTACCGTAAATACATTCGGCATCGCCATAGGGGAACCAATCACAAAGGGCACAGCGCCGTCCCAGATTCCGGTAGTGCTTTCCACACAGCTTATTGTCTTGAAACCACCGCCGCTTCCGCCATAAACATAACCGAACGGTCTGTGTTCCCCGTAAAACTGTGACGCCAGTTTTCTGGAAAACTGTGCGCAGGCTGCGCTGGCACGGTACATCAGCGTCGGATCATCTCCGCCGTTCACGATACCGCCAAGATTAGATTCCACAAAATAAGAACCATGTTTCACTGCAAAACTGATCTTATCCTCGATGCCTTCCTGATATTGCGCCTCTTTTTCATCACCCACGAAGGGAGATAACTGCTGGAAAAATCGATTTACATAATTTTCCTTTTGCGGATAGTAAAAACAAAACTTCGTCAATGTTCCTTCAAATCCCCCATGGATGTAATGATGTCTTACCGGTACGTCGCGCCATTCATCCACGTCGATATATGGTTTTTCAAACTGTGTATCACCTGTCCCGTCATATAATTTTGTTGCTTCCATAATTACTCTCCTCTTCTCTGTTTTAATTCTTCACGAATCTGCGGTAATTTTTTATCCAAATCATATACTTTAAGAAAAATAAACTGTATCAGGCAGAAGATTGCCGGAATGACACTGAATAACATGATAATCATGGTATTGGCAGAATCCGGCTGGACTTCCAGCGCACCGTCGTATCCCGTGATCCCCATCAGGACGCCGATCACACCCGCACCCACTGCGGTTCCGATCTTCGCCGTCACACTCTGCGCACAGGAGATTGTTCCCTCACTGCGCTTTCCGGTCTTCCACTCGCCGTAGTCGATACAATCGATAATGAAAGTGCTTGCAAAGCTGAACATCGTGAAGAATCCCATCATGGCAATCACATTCGATACAAACAGCAAAAGCATATTTCTCGGCGCAAGAAGACGTATCAGATAACCACACATACCGATCAGCGTTGTCGTCCTCATGACATTGACAAAACCAAATTTGTTAGAAAGCACGGGAGTAATCATTATGACAATGATAACCGCCAGCATAGACAGCGACATGATCGACGCAAGTCCTAAATCTCCCATGATATACTGAAAATAATAAGTCTGCACGCCGTTTACCAGATTGGAACCAATGTTGCTGATAAAGATGACAAATGCAAACAGCAGAATATATTTGTTCTGTGCCAGACAGGAGAGCATGTCTTTCAGGGTCAACTTCTCCCTTGCTACGGCCGCCGTCTGATGCCGTTCCTTAACCATCGTGAAACGAACCAGACCAAGCAATGTAAATGGCACTGCAAGGATCAACGAAATCATCAGCCAGCCTTTTCTTGTGGTTCCCATGGTTGCCACCATCTGCGGAAGGAGCATAGATGCCACCATCGTGAAGATCAGCGATACAAATCCCGTCACTGCACCAATCGTCACACTGTGTTCCGGATTCTCAAGAACATTCGCCAGATAGACCGATTCATTACAATTTAAGAAAGTCATAAAGACGGAATTAATCAGCGAATAGGTCACGAACAGATAGACACAGGAAGGTGCGACCCCCATCTGTGGTGCAGCAAACAGGATCACAAGGCATAACCAGTATCCCACAAGCGCCAACTCGTAAGGGCGGCCTTTCCCGATCCGGGTATTGGTCTTGTCGATCAGATACCCTGCAATGATATCCGTCACCCCGTCAAAAACTTTGGAAATCATAAAGATCATTCCGGCAGTCATTGCGGAAATTCCCATGTAATCCGTGGCGAAAAAGGTGATATAACTCACCAGCGCTGCGGCTACCGACGTCGAGATCGTGCGGGTAGGCCAGCATAACATCAGTTTCTTTGGTACTTTGTCTTTCTTTTCCATTCTTCCTCCATTCCCTCTGCTTCCATGAATATCACATAAGTCCGATTACGGGAGCAGCTTTTCAAACCCGGACTTTTGACAAAATAGAAACAGAGCCAGCTCTTATTTTCTTTCTACTAAAAGTATAAGATCTGGCTCCGTCACGATTTATCGTATATTTTACTTTTTTATCGTTTTTATAACTTGTTTTTCTTCCGGTACTCCGTTGGTGTCATTCCATATTCCTTTGCAAACTGTTCCGTCATATAGCTTTGGGAATGAAAGCATAAATAATCTGAGATGACTCCTATTTTTTCATTGGAATTTCTCAGTATATTTGCCGCCAGACGCAGACGTTCCCTTAAGATATATTTCCGGACACTGATTCCTTCCTGCGTGGTGAAAACCCTCGATAAATACCCCGGATGATATCCTAACTCGTCCGCCATTTCTTTTATGGTAAATTTTCGACGGATATTTCCGGCGATGTACCGTTTACACTGCTCCTGCAACTCCCCAATCTTTCCCTTCTGTTTTACTTCCTGAATCCTTTTGCCAAGGTCATTTGCCGCAGCAGCATAAACCTGCATCATCTCCATTGTGGACGTGCATTCTGTAAGTTTTTTGGAATATTGAAAACTGATTCGATAACAGGTTTCTTCAGGCACTCCCATTTCGATTGCTGCTTTTCTCATGATGGAAATTGCAGCAACTACTGCATACTCGCTGTTTTTGATATAATTCTGCCGGGCAAGAGGGTCAATCAGTTCCAGATCACCCGCCCTGTTAAAAAAATCGCTTTTATCGATCCGCATCTCCCCCTGCTTGAACTCTTCCACAAAAGCACATTCATTCTTATATCCAAAGAAGATCGGATAATCGTCCATCAAGTCCCATGCAGCTTCTTCTTCATCCAACTGTTGCCTTCCCATGTCTTCCAGAAATGTTTTCTCTGAAATCTGTTTTCCTGTCAGAAGGACATACATAATCGAGAGACAGCTTACAGCCTGACCCGGCGAAATGTGGCACAAAGGCACATCTGTCTTCCATCTATGGCAGAATTGATAATCCCGCATCTGCGCCCTCGAAATATTCCCATAAGAAACAGGTCCAAACAGATAAAAATTTCCGTCGTCATCTTCAAATCCCATATGGATAATGTTCATCGTCTCATGCCAGATGGCAGGAATTTTCTTTTTGCGCCATTTGTCACGCACTCTGTCCAGTGCGTCCTGATTGATGGGGATGGCGGACTCCCATTTCTGGTAAAGAATCTCGTTTCGTTCATTGACCACGAAAGTTGGAATATGCCATCCTAAATATGCTTTTTCTAATAGAAATTCTTTCTGCATCGTATACTTCCTATTTCTCCGAGGAAAGATAAATCAATTCGATCCCTTCCTCTTTGCCAAGGTTCCGGCTATACTGTTTCTCTGTTGCGTTGTTCCAATGCTCATGCACGCCTAAATTCTCAAGAAATTCTCCATTGCCATTGTAATAAACATTGCCGGACGGCGCATTTCCGACAAGTCCCGCTTCATGCAGATAGTTTTCATTCGAGACATCTTTCACCGCACTGTTATTGCGGACGATGTTCGGTTCATTTGTCAGAAAATCCGCCCCGACGGAATCGATTGCAACCGGATCTTGTGAAACAAAAACGCTGGAAGTATAACCGCCGTCAAATGGTGACTGCTGCCATAGTGAGTTTTCTTTTGTGATGGATGCGCCCTCGGAAGGCGCGCAGATCAGGGCATCTAACATATATAATACCGTTTTTTGTCCAAGCTGGTAATTTCCCATCAAGTCCACGAGCGGGCTGTAGATACCCATCTCACTTCTTGTCAGCCATTGATGCAGGTTTGCCCCTTCCGGCGGGCGCATGGCATTCCCG
>JAMPGN010000054.1 GCA_023663915.1 Eubacterium sp.
GTTGTTCTGCGCGGCTTTCTTGTAAGCGTTGCTGACATGCTCCTGCTCGTGGCTTCTCACGCGGGAAGCAGCGGCGTTCGGGTCGATATGCGCCGCAGATTTAAAGGACACATCCTCATCAGAACCGTCTTGATATTTGCGCTCCCTGCAGGTCTGGCACTCGGCGGGGGAGGATTTCTTACCCGCCTGTTTCTCCGTGGACTCGCCGGGATTGCGGATCACCACATGCTCCGTCGATGGGTCTTCGCCTGTGGCGGGGCTGCCTGCCGCATCGTAAGCGGGAGTGTAAGCGCCTGCGCTTGTAAAAGGAGTTACATTGCCATATGAATTGGAGATTTCGCCGATCATATTGCACCAGCCTTTCTTTTTAGTTTCTTATCTTCTTATCTTCTATTGAACAGGCAGTTCCCCGCCGTTCAACATGGAATTGATCAGTTCTTCGTAGGATACGCCGTATTCTTTCTCGAAGTTATCCAATGCCTGTTCCAGGATTGCAGGATTATCGTAAACCATTTTGACGGTTGTAAAGAATATTGCACCGGTGAACAGGATGCCGGCTATGGCGCAGATTACGCCGATCTTTGCCCTGGAGATCAGTTTCGGTGCGCACCCTTTTGATAAAAGTGCAAGGACAATGCCGATACTGCCGAAAACCAGGGAAGGATAAATCGTGAGGGTCATGGCAGTGACTGCAGAAAGAATCCCGAGCGCCATGGCGGCTGTCGCAAGCCCGTCACCGCGCGGTCTGGCAGGTGCAGGCGGATAGCCGTTGTTGATATATGGATTATTATTGGGCTGAAAGTCCATCACATTGCCTCCTGGATATAACATATTTACAGTATAGCACATTTTACAGGAGAAAACCATAGAAAGTGTTGAACGAAAGCGGGAAAATCTGATATACTGATACTGTTCGCGAGGATTAACATAAAGAAAGGCATGAATTGGTATGGATATTATTCTAAAGCTCAAAGAAGAACTGAAAGTAGAGAAATGGCAGGTGGAAGCGGCTGTCAAATTGATTGATGAGGGAAACACGATCCCTTTTATTTCAAGATACCGGAAAGAAGCTACCGGCTCACTCAACGACGAGGTATTGCGCAATCTGGACGAGAGACTGACTTATCTGCGCAACCTTGAAGAAAAGAAAGAACAGGTGCTTAAGAGCATCGAGGAGCAGGGAAAGCTGACCGACGAGCTAAAGGAGCGCATTGTCGCGGCGGAGACGATGGTGGTGGTGGAAGACTTGTACCGCCCGTACCGCCCGAAGAAAAAGACGCGTGCAAGCGTGGCGAAGGAGAAAGGGCTGGAAGGTCTTGCCCGGTTTATTCTCGCGCAGGAGACAACAGAACCCATCGAGAACGAGGCGGCGAAGTATATCCATGAGGACGAGGATGCCGCCAAAGCCGTGAAAACGGCGGCAGAAGCGCTGCAGGGAGCGAAAGACATCATCGCGGAGATGGTTTCCGACGAGGCGGATTACCGTATCTATATCCGTAACATTACGACCGAGGAAGGCAAGCTGGTGAGTACCGCCAAAGATGAGAAAGCCGAGAGTGTCTATGAGATGTACTATCAGTATGAAGAACCGATCAAAAAAGTGGTCGGACACAGGACGCTTGCCATAAACCGGGGTGAGAACGAGAAATTTCTAGTCGTGAAAGTGGAAGCTCCGGTGGAGCGCATTTTACAATATCTGCGCACGAAAGTGATAACAAATGACAATCCTGTCACATCTCCGATTCTGGAGGAAGTCATCAAAGATAGCTATGACAGGCTGATCGCTCCCGCCATTGAGAGGGAGATCCGTAACGACCTGACAGAAAAGGCGGAGGACGGCGCAATTTCCGTGTTTGGCAAGAATCTGGAACAGCTTCTTTTGCAGCCGCCAATTAAGGGAAAAGTGGTCTTAGGATGGGATCCGGCTTTCCGTACAGGCTGTAAACTGGCAGTGGTGGACGAGACTGGCAAAGTGTTAGATACCAAAGTGATCTATCCGACCGCGCCTCAGAATAAAGTGGCAGAGGCGAAGGCGGTGCTGAAAAAACTGATTAAGAAATATAACGTATCCTTGATTTCCGTGGGTAACGGGACGGCATCGAGAGAGTCGGAGCAGGTGATCGTGGAACTGTTAAAAGAGCTGGATACGCCCGTACAGTATGTGATCGTCAACGAGGCGGGAGCGTCCGTATACTCCGCGAGTAAGCTGGCGACTGAGGAGTTTCCAAATTTCGATGTGGGACAGAGAAGCGCGGCATCGATCGCAAGGAGATTGCAGGATCCGCTGGCGGAGCTGGTGAAGATTGATCCGAAATCAATCGGCGTGGGACAGTACCAGCATGATATGAATCAGAAAAAACTGAGCGAAGCGTTAAACGGCGTGGTTGAGGACAGTGTAAACAAAGTTGGCGTGGATTTAAACACCGCATCGGCTTCCCTTCTGGAATATGTCTCCGGCGTGACGAAGGTGATTGCCAGAAATATCGTGGATTACCGCGAGACGAACGGAAGGTTTACCAACAGGGCGCAGCTTCTCAAAGTAGCGAAATTAGGTCCGAAAGCCTATGAACAGTGCGCTGGATTCATGCGCATCACGGACGGCGATAATCCGCTCGACGCTACCAGCGTGCATCCGGAATCCTACGCGGCGGCGGCAAAGCTGCTCGATAAGATGGGACTGACCATGGAGGATGTCAAAGAGGCGCAGAAGAAGGCGGCGGCTAAGAAAGCAGCGGGCAGGAAAGAGACTTCGGCGAAAGAAAAGAAGAAACCACAGCCCAAAGTCGTTATTCGCAACACGAATACCGCCATGGGCAAAGCCTTAGCGGCAGCAATGGGCGGCATGGCTCTGACAAATGATTCTGACACAAATGTCAATTCTTCCGGGAACGCAGGCGGCAGAGGTGGTGACAAGACAGAGATCACGGTCAGCAGCCTTGAGAAGAAGATCAAGGATAAAAAGAAACTCGCAGAAGAACTCGGCATCGGGGAGATCACCTTGACCGATATTCTGAAAGAACTTGAGAAGCCTGCAAGAGACCCCCGCGATGACATGCCAGCGCCGATTCTTCGCAGTGACGTGCTGGATATGAAAGACCTAAAACCAGGCATGATCCTCAAAGGGACGGTGCGTAACGTCATAGACTTTGGCGTGTTTGTGGACATCGGCGTGCACCAGGACGGACTCGTGCACATCTCGCAGATTACGAACAAATTCATCAAGCACCCGCTGGAAGCGGTCAGCGTGGGAGATGTGGTGGATGTGCAGGTGCTTACCGTAGATGTGGCGAAGAAGCGGATCGGGCTGACGATGAAGATTAAGCAGGAAGCATAGATTTGTCGGCGGCGTGGGATGGAATTTTGAAAATTCGTAAAATTCGGTGAAAAATCTTGACTGTTTTGGCGAATGTGGGTATGATAATTATAAAAGTGGGAGTTTGCCGGATGATATATGAATGGGCAATTATTTCTATCAGAATTATAGAAATGGAAACAGGGAAGGAGGCGTAATTATGAGTTCGATGATGATTAACGGCAGCGATAATAGTATTTCCAGATCATATACTCAACTTTCCAGTGGTAAAAGAATTAACTCAGCGGCGGACGATGCGGCTGGACTCGCGATTGCGCAAAAAATGCAGAGGGAAGAGACCGGACTAAGCGTTGGTGCAGAGAATGCGAAAGCAGGAATAGGTGTTCTGAATGTGGCGGATGGCGCGCTTGACGGCGTGACAGATTATCTGCAGAGAATCCGTGATCTTGCGTTACGATCCATGAATGGATTAAATTCCGCAGACGATAAACAGATTTACCAGAATGAGATCGACCAGCTCAAAGAGGGGATTCAGTCTTTGGCGAAGGACACGTCGCTCAATGAACAGAAATTGTTGGATGGAAGCATGGCTGATATGAATCTGGCGACCAATCCGAACGGCGGCGGTGTGAAGATTCAGATGGCTAACGCCACATTGGAAGCGCTTGGAATTGCAGATTTCGATGTTACTTCGGACAATTTCAGTCTGGATGCCATCGATAAGGCACTGGATATAGTGTCTTCGCAGAGAAGCAGTCTGGGTGCGGCTACGAACGGGCTGGAGCATACGTATAATTATAATACCAGAGCGTCCTTGGAACAGCTCAGTTCAAGAAGCCGCTTAGAAGATCTGGATTTTCCGAAAGCAATTTCTGAGAAACAGCAGAAGGAAGTCATGGAGCAGTATCGGATGGTAATGTTGCGGCGGCAGATGAACCAGAAGAGTCTGGTGACGGGAATGCTCTTTTAGCGAGAAGCTGGTTTTAAGGACAGTTAGTTGATAAGAGATAAGAAATTGAAAATTTAGGGGACACCCTCAAAGATATGTTTTATACATACGTTTGAGGGTGTTTTTGTTTTCTGCTTAGAAGGTTAAAAATCAGCATTAACCGACAGTGCTTTTTGAAATAATTGTGAGATTGCTATAGAAATACAGCCCCATTTGTCCAAATAATTTGCTATAAGTCCGTTTTTTAGGACATGCCAAAATTTATAATGGATGTTAAGGGTGAGAGACGGGACATTTGGCCATTTTTGAAGGGAGGAGGTCGAAATATGCTGTTTTTAGTCGATTATGAGAATGTCGGAAATACGGGCATGAAAGGTTGTCATTATCTGAATGCGTCGGATTATATGATTGTTTTTTACAGTGAGTCCAGGAAGAATATGGAACGTAGATTGTTGGAGGATATCACAGATTCCGGCTGCGTTTTTGAAATATGTAAATTGTATAAGAACGGAAAGAATGCGCTGGATTTTTATATAGCGTCCAGACTGGGCGAACTATTTGGCGGCGGATTGGAAGAGACAGCCGTGATCGTAAGCCATGATAATGGATTCCAGGCCGTGCGGGATTACTGGGATAAAAAAGCTGGGCATAAGCGAAGAGTTTTATTGTCGGCATGTGTCGAGGACGGTATTGTGAGCGGTAATGAAAACAGTGAACGGATAAGAGAGCTGAAACGACTGCGTGAAAATTTAACGATTGGCGGATTTTTCGCTGATTATACAGAAAGAATGCGTATAAAAGCAGTCATCAAAAAGTTGTTTGATGGGACAGAATATGAGAGTATGATAGGACAAATCCAGACATTAATGGATGGAAAAGAGAAAACTCCCAGGATAATATATCTGAATTGCCTGCATTCTTTTGGCAGAAATAGCGGACTGGCGATCTATAACAGGATGAAGGAATGTGGGGAGTTATAAATTAAAAGGATGATGATAAGAAAACCGAATTCAAGAAAATCAATTTGAAAAATGGCACAATGAAGAATACAAATGGGAAATAGAAGCGGCAGGATTTTATTCAGGGTTCCGGCAAAGCCGTCAGGCGCTATAAATAAGTACTGCATTTTAGGTAAAAACAGGGAATTTAGGGCGTTTTATGAATAAAAATATCTAAAATATGAGGAAACTTATGCCACAATCACTTTTTTCTCTTGAAAAATTTTCAAGTCGAAGTATAATAGTAACAAGAGCCAATATTTATGCAGTATTGCAAAGTGGAATAATTATTGTGGTGAAAGGATGGAGAACAATGTTTAAAGATTTGCAGAAGCTAAGGATTGAGAAAAGACTGAGGAAAAGTTCGCTTATTACGTTGCTCTTGACATGTTTGGCAACAGTAGTATCCGTGATTGTCATGATATTCATGATATTCAGATATAATTATACGCTTACATATTATGCATTTCCTCAGGGTGACATTGCGCTCGCAATGAATGAGTACGCAGAGGTAAGAAGCGCTACTCGTGCAATTATTGGATATTCAGATGAAGCCGCTATTGAAATAGTTATGGCGCAGCACGATGAGGCGATCGAAGAGGTAGCACGGTTGATGCAGGAAATTCATGATACCATCGTTACTTCGGAAGGTCAGGCAGCGTATGATAAGATGGCTGCTGCGTTGACAGCCTACTATGAGAAAGATGCAGAAGTTGTTGAAATCGGCAAGACAACGGATACGGCACAGAGTCTCATTGCGCAGGAAATGGCAATCAATGAGCTGACGCCGCTTTATGATGCGACGGATGAGGCGTTTGAGGAATTGATGGAGGTCAATGTACAGAAGGGTAATTCAACGCAGAAACAGTTGCTTTCGATGGCTGTAGTGCTTATTGTCATTATTGTATTATTGACTGCGGCGGCATTCATTATTTCAAATAATCTGAGTACAACAACCGCCAAGGGAATCGTAGAGCCGATGCAGCACTTGGTTGAGAGGTTTAGAGCATTTTCAGAGGGTGACATTTCATCGCCTTTTCCGGATAATGATAAAGAGGATGAAATTGGTGACATGATACATGCAGTCGGCACTACCACGAGGAAGATTCAGACGATCGTTAATGATATGGATATGCTTCTTGGTGAGATGGCTGAGGGTAATTTTGATATTCATTCTTCCTGCAGGGACGAGTATTCAGGTGAATTTAACGGACTCTTAGAAGCGGCAAGAAAGATGAATTATCAGATCAATGCAACATTGAAAGAAGTAAAGGGTTCAGCAGAGATGGTTTCCGCAGGTTCCACCAATCTCGCTGAGGCTTCCCAGGCTCTTGCGGAAGGCTGTACGGATCAGGCAGCTTCCATTGAGGAATTGCAGGCTATGGTTTCCGAGATCTCTTCAAGTCTTGGAAGAACAACGGAGCGGGCGGACAGCGCACGTGAAAAAGCGAACCAGTGTGCACAGGAAGTAGAGAGAAGCCATACCGAGATGGAAGTTATGGTGGACGCGATGAACAAGATCAGCGAGACATCACAGAACATCAGCAAGATTATCGTGGAGATCGAGGATATTGCAAGCCAGACGAACCTGCTTTCCTTAAATGCAGCAATCGAGGCAGCTCGTGCAGGAGAAGCAGGAAAAGGATTTGCAGTTGTTGCTGACCAGATCCGTAATCTGGCAGACCAGAGTGCGAAATCAGCAGTCAGCACGAAGCAGTTGATTGAAGAATCACTGGATAAGATTGAAATAGGCAGCAGGGCAGCAGCTAAGACTTCTGAATCCTTGATGAATGTAGTAGGATTAATGCAGACGATTGCTGAGAACTCTTCGGAGATCAGCGGTATGGTAACAAAAGAAGCGACAGCTATTAAAGAGGCTGATATTGGTATCACCCGAATTTCAGATGTTGTGGAATCCAACTCGGCTACAGCAGAGGAAACGTCGGCAACAAGTGAGGAATTGTCCGCACAGGCAGTATCCATGGATGAGATCGTTGCTAAGTTTATACTAAAAGACATGTAAGAAACATCATCAGAAGAGATATATTTTGATTGATAAGCTCCCGTCGAGGAATCGGCGGGAGTTTTTAACCTTATGATGACAAGTATTGAGGAGGTGCATTTACCATGAAAAACATCAACAAATCAGAAGTACTGATTCTGAAAAACCAGGTATCCTATCAGAACGGACAGGTAGTCAGCAAGACGCTGGCGCAGAATGACGCGGTCAGCGTGACTCTGTTTGCATTCGATAAAGGGGAAGAAATCAGTACCCACGAATCCGGTGGTGATGCTTTCGCCACCTGTTTGGATGGTGTGGGAGAGATCACGATCGATGGCGTAAATTATGTACTTCACGAAGGGGAATCCATCGTGATGCCCGCAAAACATCCTCATGCCGTGCGTGGCAAAGAGCAGTTTAAGATGCTTTTAGTAGTCGTGTTTTAGGGGGCATGGAATAATAGGGATAAACGTTGACAAAGAGGCGCGGCGTTTTGTCTAAAATAAAATTATAATTTAGTTTAGCCGACTTTCGATAATATCTACTGACTCTAAGAGGAGAGAAGCGCATGACATATATTAAAAGAGCCGTTGAAGATACAGTCACACGGGTTTCCAAGATGTTTCCGGTGCTTTTGGCAACGGGGCCAAGACAGGTTGGCTAAGCCGGTCGTATATGAAGAGCTGGCAAATGCCGTTTCTGCATTTTGTAGACACCGGTCTGGCAGCATATCTTTTGAAGTGGAAAATTCCGAAGCGTTAGAAAAAGGCGCAATGTCTGGTGCTTTTTTTGAGAGTTATGTGTTTTCCGAGATTTATAAAAGTTATCTCAATGCAGGAAAAGAACCGCCAATTTTTATTACAGGGATAAAGACCGCAAAGAAATTGATTTGCTGCTCTATCAGAATGGCGTGCTTTCCCCGATTGAAATCAAAAAAGCAGCTTCGCCCGGCAGGGCAGCGGTCAAAAATTTCCATGTTTTAGATAAGGTCAGTATAGCGCAGGAGTTTGGTAATTTTCCGTTTGCTATATAGGATCGTCAAGGGATATCTTTTCCCGCTGTCTCTTCATTTTCTTCATAAAATTAAGCGAAAAAGGCAGATACGGCTCCAATGCTTTTAAATATTTCTTAGAGAAAAACTGTGAATTTGCGGCTGTTGTCAAAAGTACGATTCCGACGCAGTTTTTTCGCACAAATCCTTTCAGCGTGGGATTGATCGGACAAAACTCCCCGATCACATTCCATGTGTACCAGAGCAGGTGATTTACGCATTGCTCTAATTCATGATGCTTTGCGGCTTCTGTCATAAGCGTGTGGCTTCCGGCTTTGCTGTCCTCTTCCATATCCTGGAGGTCGTCCACCAACTGTAACAGAAATCCGAATTTTAAATAGAAATTTTCCTCATATTCCGTCCAGTCTGTCGTCGCAAAAAGATAATCCGCCAATACGGAAGTGCTTCCTTTCCACATGGAAATCTCAAGAATCTGCCCTTTCGTTACATCGGTTTTTTGTTGGTTGATACTGCAATTCTGTGCCTCAAGTAATTGCAAAAGCGTATCCGCGACTTTTCTTTTGCCTGCGCCCTCATATGCGTCCAGAATCATATCCAGAAGGCGGCAGGTTTGTTTTTCCAGCAAGGTTTGAGGCGTTACAATACCACCCTTTAATTTCAAGGCAATCATTTGGTTGTATCGTTCTTTTTCCGGTTTGGAAATCTGCTCGTCATCAATATAGTTGTCGGTATATGGATAAAGCAGGCTGTACGCCAGAATCGGATTTTCGGCGTGCTGTGCCTCTCCCTGCATGTCTACGATCATGGCATAGATAAAATAATTCCGCAAAGTCTGCCATATCTGCGTGGGAGTCAGCGCATCATCAAACTCCCGGACACCGTTTAAGAAACGCTTTGTCTCACACTTAAATGCCTGAAGCAGTTCGGGGGTCATCCACTCGGAGAGCGAGAGAATCTTTTCCCACTTTATGAAATCCATGAAATCCTGCTCAAGTTCCGTTGTAACTTCCTGTTCCCATTGTTTCAGACGTTCTTTGTCTGTAGGTTTTTGACGCAGTTTCTTCTGTATTTTTTGTGAAAAATCCTGTACGAGCGTCTCGTTTTCCCTTTTTCGGTCAGAATTGATCTGTGGAAAAAGATTGGGAGCTTCTGCTAAAAAATCCGGGAATCTGTCTGTCTGCTGATTCCATGTTGATCTGATTTGTCTTGTGTCTGTCATGTTCTCTGATTCCTTAATAGCGTATAATTCCGGCAAATATGGTCATGCAATTCTTGTGGTACAAGCCGTTAAACTTTGCATAGATGTGATTTTTTGGGAAGCCACATCTGCTATTTAAGAATTATATCATATTATGAGTGCTTTGCGGTATGATTGTGTCTTTTATCTTTGAAAAAGAAATGTTTGAGTTATTTTGTTTGAGTCCCGTAGGGAAATACTTTTTCTCCGTGAAGGAGTTATATTATTATATACAAAAATAGTTAAAAGATGTATAATATGTAATAAAATTAAGGAGAAAATGAATGTATACAAAGTTACAGGAGATGTTGTGCAGGAATCGAAACATAAATAAACTGCAATTCGATAAACAATTAAAGTTAATAGCGGAGGAAAGTGGTGAGGAATATTCTTCGTTAAAGGCGCAAAATGAAATAGATACGAATAAGATGGTGGCAAACCTTACCCACGAGTTGACAAATACGATTAATGAGTTGGAAGTTGATGTTAGAATTAAATTGAGTCAATGGCTTAGTTCATGGATTTACTATTTAAGCACGGAAAAAGATTTTGATTCCAATAAATTGATGACATATAAAAGAGGGGATATTGTACATGTGAATTTTGGCTTCAATGTACATAATGAATTAGGTGGAACGCATTATGCCGTAGTAGTGGAAAACGATAATCCGTCGTCAAATGGAACAGTTACGGTAGTTCCTTTGAAGTCTGCGGATACTGAGGAAGAAGCAAAAAGTGAGTTGCATGATAAAACAGAGGTGTATTTGGGTAAAGGAATTGTTATAATGGGACAGGGAAAGGACAAGTACACGATTGCAAAAGTAAATCAAATGCGTGCTATTGATAAAATGCGTATACTGAAACCAAGAAATTCTAAAAAGGATATAGTTTATCCGATTGATCGTAAAATAAGAAATGATATGCTTAACAAAATCGACCAGAAAATCATTGATCTGTATACAAAAAAATTAATAAGTCTTGATTGAAATGGTTGACAAGATAAAAAGAATGTATTATACTAAATAACTGTTGAAGGTATTGTGGTTTTAGAAATTTTATGATATTATAAATAATAATAAATGACAATTTCCCGTAACGGGACTCAAAAATGATTTATAAAAAGAAAGAGCTTGCACATTGTGTAGGCTCTTTCACGTTTAAGAAATCCATAATATTAATTAAGTTATCGGTCTAAAAATCAGCTCCTATTCATTCTTCCCCGTCCGACTGCATACCTGCAGGATCTTCTCCGCCGCGCCAGCCGTTCCGCTACAATTCTGAAAACTGTCCGAAATAACGGACGTACTCTGCCGGTAGGACGGGTCATGTAACACCTGTTCTACGGCACTGCGGATCTGTGCCGGACTATTTTGTTTCAGATAAACTCCCGCGCCGAGTTCGGCGACCCGGTTCGCCACACCGCCCTGTTCAGTAGTCTGTGGGTACATGATTAGGGGAACGCGGTAGTACAGGCTTTCGTTGACACTGTTCATACCGCAGTGGGAGATAAAAGCGTCAGCCTGCGCAAGCACGGCAATCTGGTCTACATGCCGCTCGATGGCAATGTTATCCGGCAGTGTCCCGAATTGATTGATATCCGTCAGTTCTCCGACGGATATGAGCGTTTGATAATTGGTATCTTTTAGCGCTTGGATACAGTTCCGGTAAAATTTCAACATATTTGTGTTGACGGTTCCCAAGGCAATATAAATGAGTTTGTCCCACGTTTTTGCAAAGGGCGTACTGATCGGTCTGATGGAAGGACCCACGAATGCATAGTTGTCGGGAAAAGTCTCGGCGCAGGGTTGGAACTGCGCGGAAGTATAGACGATCGTGTCCGTCTGTGCATCATTCTGCATAATATCTAACAGGCTGTGGATAGGATAACCATAGTCCTGCAGGCGTTTGATGTCTCTGTTGATTTTTGGCATAGAAATGACCATGCGTAAAAGATCGCCGGCGCTTTGTTTCATGACCTTAGCCGAATATTGATTGAATGCAAAAGTGGTCGTAGAGGAGATAAAAGGAATATGGAGTTTCAAAGCAACCGCTTTGCCCCAGATCGCCATGGAATCCGCGACAATGCAGTCGGGGTGGAAACGTTTCATATCTTCACAGACGATTGTGTCCAGTGCGAGCGTGGTATCTACCAGTATGCGCGTAGAGAGGGCAATGTCTTTGCCGATCTTGGCGGCGGTTTCGGGGTCTAAATTCTGTTCCATATCGTAAGCGTCGCAGGGGATAAACTTGGCACCTGCGTCCTCAATTTGGTTCCGGAAAGGCTCATAGGAATAGTAGCGCACTTCATGTCCGCGTGCTACCAATTCCCGTACAACGCCGAGAGTCGGATTGGTATGTCCGTGTGCCGGAATACAGAAAAATACGATTTTACTCATAATTCGTTCCTCCGTCCTAACGAATGATCTGTCATGACAGTTCGCCAAAGATCATGGAAATATATTTGTCCATCATTGCCTTGGGCGGAATGGCGATGCCTCGCTTGATATCCCCCAACACTAGAATCGTGTCTCCGGGGTTTATGCCAAACATTTCGCGTGCTTCCTTGGGTATGACGAACTGACCCTTTTCACCGATTTTTACCGTCCATGCGTTTTTGCCGTCGGGTGTATTCATGGGATGTCCTCCGTTTCTTGTTGTGTTTGTAATGAGTATTCCAATAGGCAGGATATTTTAGCAAGTATTCATGATATTGTAACCAAAATCAATTATTACAAAAAGTATGATTTGTATGATTAATCATACTAAAAAAGAGCATATCTGTCAAGAAAATCTTTCGACTCATTTTGAGTCTTATTTTGAGCTTGCGAAGCGAATCAAATTCCTATGTAAACTTCGAGTTCGCGACGAGTTTTCTGAGATGCAGGGCATTCCTTAGGAATACTCATAATCTCGCAAACGAATTTCACTCGTTTTTTGATAGAACATACCGACAATCTGTGGTAGAATAAATGCATGTTCATGTTTTCGCATTGAATCCGGCTGACAAGAAGGATTAAAGTATGATTCCGTTTATAATTCATTGATTTTACGATGTAAAACCGATATACTGTAGAGAAGGGAAGATAAGAGGGTATTGCTGAAGGAGGGAAAAGCAATGGCAAAGAAGATCGGGATAGGAAAACAGGATTTTGAAAAGGTCAGAGTCAACCATAATTTCTATATCGACAAAACATATTTCATCAAGCAGTGGTGGGAAACAGATGATGATGTAACGCTGATCACAAGACCGAGAAGATTTGGAAAAACGCTGAATATGAGCATGTTAGAGAAGTTTTTTTCCGTGGAATACGCAGGCAGGGGCGATCTTTTTGAAGGGCTTTTCATATGGCAGGAAGAAAAGTATCGCGGGCTTCAGGGAACATGGCCGGTGATTGCGCTCAGCTTTGCAAAGGTGAAGGAGACTACCTTTTTTAATACCAAGAAAAGAATCTGTCAGATTATTACGGAGCTATACAATAAATTTGATTTTTTGTTAAAGAGCGAGAAATTGAACGAGAAGGAGAAAGAATTTTACAGGAATGTATCGGTAGATATGGAAGATTATGTCGCGGCGGATTCCCTCAACGCTTTGTCAAATTATTTGATGAAATATTATGACAAAAAGGTGATTATTCTTTTGGATGAATATGATACGCCGATGCAGGAAGCATATGTAAATGGTTATTGGAAGGAATTGGTGGATTTTACCAGAAGTTTGTTCAATTCCACATTTAAAACGAATCCGTATTTGGAACGGGCGGTTATGACGGGTATTACAAGAGTTAGCAAGGAGTCTATTTTTTCGGATTTAAACAATCTTGAGGTTGTGACGACAACTTCACCAAAATATGTAGATAATTTTGGATTTACGGAAGAAGAGGTTTTGGCGGCGCTGGAAGAATATCAGATGTCTGATTGCATTCAACAGGTCAAGGACTGGTATGATGGTTTTACTTTTGGAGAGCAAAAAGATATCTACAATCCATGGTCAATCATCAATTTTCTGGATAAAAAGCAAGTGGGTGCTTACTGGGCAAACACCAGTTCCAACAGTCTTGTCGGAAAACTATTGCGGGAAGGAAATCCGAATATCAAAGAAACGTTTAAACGTTTACTGGAGGGCGAAAGCATTTCTAAGGAGATAGACGAACAGATTGTCTATGACCAGTTAAATGATGATGAGCAGGCAGTGTGGAGCCTTCTTCTTGCTAGCGGTTATCTGAAAGTGAAAAATTTCAGGTCATACATGACTGATTTTGGGGAGTGGAAACAGGAATATGAGTTGGAGTTGACCAATTTTGAAGTGAAAGTCATGTTCCGCGGTATGGTGCGGAAGTGGTTCGCACCGGCTTCCTCTGGTTACAATGATTTTATCAAAGCTTTGTTGATTGGAGACTTAAAGGCAATGAATACTTATATGAACCGGGTATCTATGGAGATGTTCAGCTATTTTGACACGGCAAAGAGGTCTTCCGGAGATGGAGCAGAGCGTTTTTATCATGGCTTTGTTTTAGGACTGATGGTGGAATTATCCGACCGATATGTGATCACATCGAACCGTGAGAGCGGATTTGGTAGATATGATGTCATGCTGGAACCAAGAACGGTATCCAGAGCGGGGGCTCTGACGCTGGAAAATGATGCGGTTATTATTGAGTTCAAGGTGCAGGATGAGGACGAGAAGAGTCTGTCTGATACGGTGCAGGAAGCACTACGGCAGATCGACGAGAGAAATTATAAAGCATCACTTCTAGCAAGAGGGATTCCGGAAACGCGTATACGGCAATATGGATTTGCTTTCTGTGGAAAGAAAGTGTTGATAGGGAGTGTATAAATTTAAGGAGTGGCTATATGATCGAGGTACTATTCGGAGAAAGTGAAGCATGTGCGATGAAGGCGGCAAAAAGTACCATCATTACAAGTAAAGTGGATGGTCCTACCGCTATATGGACAGCCGGCAAAAAGAAACCGCCGGCAAGAGAAAACTGCGGCTGGATCGAAGGGACGGCGGAGGAGGTTGTCTGCCTTGGTTTCTTATTGGATATCGGCGATATCAAGAAAGAGGTGGGCAGTGAGTATCGTAAGCATTTAATCCATTCCATGTATGCGCAGGAGCTGTGGGGCAGGGATGAGAATGTAGACGCAGAATTGATGCAGTTATGTGATTGCTATTGTGCCGAAATGGAGCGTTTAAAAGCATATCTGGCAGAGGGTGAAACAGTCAGAGTGTGGTACAGCGACGTACCGTATTCGTGGTGTGGATTCTATCATCTGTGCGCCTGCTTTCAGAAATATTGGGAGCAGATCAGTGTCGTAAAACTGCCCGAATATAGAGTACGGGCGGATCGTTCTATTGTTTCTTATAGCAACTGGGGCGAGGTAGCCGCAGAAGAATTTGCCGGATTTTTAAACTGTGAAAAGAAACTATCTGCGGAAGAGATTCACATGTATGCCATGCTGTGGGACATTCTTAAGGAGGATAACAGTCCCCTGCGGGCTGTCGTCAATGGCAAAGTGATCGGAGTGCAGGAAGATTTTTATGATTTCCAGATTTGGAAAAGAATTACCAGAGAACCAATAAAAGAAGCGAGGCTGATTGGCGCTATCCTTGGACATGACCAGCTTGGAGTAAGTGACTGGTGGTATGCAAAGCGGATAGATTATTTTATTCAGAGTGGCAGAATCAAAGTCGTGGAAGATTCGGAAAATGCTTATGCGAGAACGATCTGTCTGGCGTAGAGTTTCGCTGATAGGGACAGGAATTGTAGGAGAAATGACATGAAATATAGAAAGGCGACTCCGGACATGGCGGATGCAATCTACGATATTTTGCATACAACCATCGAAACAATATATCCGAAATATTATCCGCAAGAAGTAGCGGACTTCTTTTGCAGGCACCACAGCAGGGAGCATATTTTGGCGGGAATAGCGTCTGGGAATATGGGAGTGCTGGCAGATGGTAATTTGATTGTCGGAACAGGCTGCTTTGATGGTAATCATATTACGGGAGTGTATGTGCTGCCTCGCTATCAGAAGCAGGGATATGGCTCGCGGATCATGGATTCCTTAGAGGCAGAGATCATGAAGAGACATGAGGTATCTGTCTTAGATGCGTCACTTGCGGCGGTATGTCTGTATGAGCACAGAGGATATAAAACGGTGGGACATGGAATTTACGAATTAGAAAATGATGTGAAGCTGGTTTATGAGATTATGGAGAAGAAATTGAGAGGCATCTGCATTTAAAGTCTGCGGCTCTATTTGGGTTAAATTTAGAGGAGGATAAGAGCGAAAGAATTTGATAAATCTTTCACGAATTGTTTGTGTCTTGGAAAGGAATGATAAAAAATATGGCGGTTTCAAAAATAAAAGCTGTTTTTCAGCGTGATATTCAAAAAGTATGGGAAGTCGTGACTTCTCTCGAAAATTATGCATGGCGTAGTGATTTGAGTAAAATTGTAATCGTAAATGAAAATCAATTCACAGAGTATACAAAAGACGGATATGCCACCGTTTTCACTATTACAGTAAAAGAACCATACAAACGCTGGGAGTTTGACTTGGAAAATGACAACATGAAAGGCCACTGGACAGGCACATTTACGCAGAAGGGCGGGCAGACGGAAATTGAGTTTACGGAAGATGTTACTGCAAAAAAAGTTTTTATGAAGCCGTTTGTGAAAACTTTTTTAAAAAAGCAGCAGGAATTATATGTTTCCGATTTAAAGAAGGCGTTGTCTTCGTGAATGAAAAGAAAATTCGTTTTTATAGTATAAGAAATTGCTTAAGATTTTGAGTTCGTGAAGGATGAGGGCTATTTCGTATGATGACAACCGGTGCAAAAATAGGGATTGTCTGTTGCTCGGACGGACAAAAGAGAGAATATGCAGCGAACATCCGGCGTTTGGAAGAAATATTGCAATCCATCGGGCTTCATCCCGTATTTAGTGATTACATTTATGCCAAAGAAGATGTTTTTGGTGGTACGGCAAAAGAACGCGCGCGGGCGCTCATGGATTTCTATCGGGACGATGAGATAGAGGGAATATTTGACATTTCGGGCGGTGATATCGCGAACGGTATCCTTCCATATCTGGATTATGAAGTGATCGCGGACAGTGAAAAAGTTTTTTGGGGATACAGCGATCTGACGACTGTAATCAACACAATTTACGCGAAGACGGGTAAGGCATCGGTTTTGTATCAGATACGTAATCTGCTGTATGACCACGGGGAGCAGCAGATTGAAGATTTTAGGAATACGGTCCTAAACCATAGGGACGATCTGTTTCGGATAGACTGCAGGCTGGTATCTTCGTCAACCGTGGGGTGTGACGTAGATACGAGCAGGCATGCGAAGAGGGAGCTTATTGAAATACAGCAGAATCTATCGGACGGAAAAGTGAAAGAAATGCAGGGAGTCGTGGTAGGCGGCAACATCCGATGTTTCCTGAAACTGGCAGGGACAGAGTATATGCCTGACCTTACCGATAAAATCCTTCTTTTGGAAAGTTACAGTGGGACAGCCGCGAAGATGGAGACCTATTTATGCCAGTTGGAACAGCTTGGTGCATTTCACAAGGCAGCGGGCATTTTACTTGGAACTTTTACGGAAATGCGAGAGAGAAAATGCAAGCCGTCTATCGAGACACTGATACGGAAGTTTGCTGGGGACAGAATACCGGTCGCGGTTACAGAGCAGATCGGGCATGGGACGGACGCGAAAGGGATCTGGATTGGGAAAGAGCTTGGCAAACAGCCTATAAAATAATCAACTAAGGAAGGGGTGATTCCAACATGAAATTAATGAGTGCATCCGCTCCATGCAAAGTCTGACAGGGCAGTGATTGCATGGAGTAGTGGAACTGCTCGCAGGACTTTGCGATTTTCAAATAACTACCATTTGAACATAAGGAGCAAAGTCTATGAAAAATCAAATAAAATACAAAGATTTCTTCCATGCATTGGGAGAAATGAAAACGTATTTGTTCTTGTGGAGTACCCAGTCTTTTTCGGGGCTTGGAAGCGCGATGACAAGTTACGCGCTGGTGATCTGGTCTTATACGCAGAGAGGTTCTGCGCTGATGACAGCACTGTTGATGGTAAGTTCCTATGCGCCGTATGTGCTGCTCAGTATTTTTGCGGGAGCGTTGAGCGATAAATGGAATAAAAAGACCACGATGCTTTTGTGTGATACCTTGGCGGCGCTTACAACGATAGTCATGCTGATCTTACTGCGAAATGATGCACTCAAGGTCTGGCATCTGTATCTGATTAACGGGGTAAACGGTATCATGAACACGGTGCAGCAGCCCGCGTCCGAGGTGGCAACGACGAGGGTTTTGCCGAAAAAGTATTATCAGCGGGTTGGTGGACTGCGGTATTTTGCCAGCTCTTTAAATTCCATCATGACACCGATCATCGCTACGGCGGTGCTGGGGATTGCAGGAATGAATGCGATTGTCGCGTTTGACCTGTTTACGTTTGGCGTGGCATTTGTTACGCTGGCGTTCGGAATCCGGATTCCGGCGGGTGAGGAAGAGAACGGGCAACAGGAGACACTTCTGGTATCTGCACGTGAGGGGCTTGCCTATCTGAATAAGGAGCGTGGTATTTTCGGACTCATCATGTTTCTAGCGGCAATCAATTTGGTTGCTTCCATCTATGACGCTGCTTTTCCGGCAATGATGCTGTCGAGAAACGGCGGCAGCGAGAGGACGCTCGGACTGGTGAATACGGTGATTGGCGTGACAACTTTTGTGGGAAGCATCCTTGCGTCGTTTGTGAAAAAGCCGAAGAGCCGGGTGCGGGTGGTCTGTAACTGCCTGCTGTTTTCCATGAGCATAGAGAATTTCCTGCTTGCCTTTGGAAGAACGTCAATTGTCTGGTGTATCGGCGGATTCTTAGGATGGATCGCGATACCGCTTATGAGCACGAATCTGGATGCGATCATGCGGCTGCATGTGCCGGAACAGATGCAGGGAAGAGTCTATTCGGTGAGAAATTCGTTACAGTTTTTTACCATACCGATCGGGTATTTTCTCGGCGGACTGCTGGTGGATCAAGTGTTTGAGCCGATCATGGCGCTGCAGGGTGAGGGCAGTATTCTGACGAAAATGTTTGGCAGCGGCAAGGGAAGCGGCGCGGCATTTTTGTTCTTCGTCATCGCATTCGCGGGGATCGGTGTGTGTCTGTATTTCAGGCGCAACAAAGACATATGGGCGTTGGAAAAAGAACGGTAAAAGAGCTTGTGGGACAACACGCCCACAAGCAGTTACCGAACGTCCCCAACCGTCCCGTTTCCAAATAGGTCTAACGTATTCACATACGCTGCGGCAGCCATGGATGCCGCCAGCCCGTCTGGATTCGGGACATTTTTCGTTTCTGGCGTATCCGGTGTACCTGTCGTGAGGAAGCTGTGCTGTCGCAAGCTACTCAAAAACTGTTGTCTTGCAAATTCTTCCTTTGCGAATGCTTTTACAGCAGCATCTTTTTTGATGTTTCGTTCCACCTGTTCCCGCAGAAGTTTCTTGATTCTTTTATGCCGTTTGATCCACCAGTCTTCCTCGTCGTCCTCGTCGTTATCGGAGTTTCCTTTTAAGGCAGCTTTGCTGAAACTTTCTCCATGATGTTCCTCGATCGATGCGCCAAAATGCTCACTGATCATATTGCCATCGTTGTTTCCCCATCCGAAGAAAGGGTTGTGCACCGCGCGGTCTTCCACGAAATAGCCGAGAATCCACGCCTCGTAGTCGGGGTCTTTGCGCATCTGTTCCCAGCCAGCGTCCGAGATGGTAAGTATCGTCGTGTCGTTGACCCTTGTGGAGTCGTAAGGGATCGTCTCAAGCAGGGCATAAAAATATGCCTGATATTCTTCCATCGTCATATCCTCGGTGGAAAGGTCTGCGACGCCGTTTCTCTCTTTCACGGCTTTGCCCGCTCGTACTTGCCTATCAACATGGCTGGCGCGGTCGGGATTTCTTCTTTTAAAAGTCTCTACGACGCTTTCTGTCAAAGTATCCTTGAACGTACCGGTAGATGCAGCTTGGGTTGCCTTGGTGGAACTTCCGATAGAAGATGTATATTTTGAAGTAGTAAAATTGAGGATCGTTGTGTTTGTCATGTTCATTGTGAGCACTCCTTTCTGTTAAGTTTCTCGTCATAATACTTGAGGAATTTTAGCGAAAAGTTATGAAATGTATTTTCTGTGTTATAAATTGTAGTGAGACAAAAAATGTGTTAGAATGGCAACTATGGCGCAACGTACCAATCAAAATGATGAATCCACATCAACTGACATAAGAAAACTATAGGTAATTGTTAAATGAATTTCATCCCTAATGTGGATAACTACCCCTAA
>JAMPGN010000055.1 GCA_023663915.1 Eubacterium sp.
AAGAGGCTTATTTTACATTTTATTTGTGCGAATTATTTTTTCCTTTCAAAGCTGAGTAAGTTGTCCACAGGAGCTTGATTTTATTTCATAGGATTCGGGTGTAAAAAGTCTTATGTTGTAAGTTTTGAAGGCAGATTGCAAAAAAGTTCTCTCGTGCTGGTTTCGTTGAATGGATTTTGAAACAGGTTTACATATTGTATGAAGTGATGCATCGGAATGTGTATAACTTAATTTCAAGATAATCACATTTCCCACAACACATTTTACGGATAAAAAGTAATTATGAACTTTATGAAAAGAATATATCCACAAGTTATCCACATGTTGTGGATATATTTATGTAAAGTGGATAGGAATTTCTTATTACATAAAAAAAGAATAAAAAATACAGTATTTACTTGACGTTTCTTTCTTAATTATATATAATCAACATGTTGTTTTTCCAATTTATGTCCAAAACGAGCTGCGCTTCGCAAGCTCGGAGAAAACGTAGGGATTTCCTACTAACGTAAAAATGTTTACCTTATATAAATATTAAGGTTCAAGAGAAGGAGGTGCATTGGTATGAAAATGACTTATCAGCCCAAGAAGAGACATAGATCCAAGGTTCATGGATTTAGGAAGAGAATGAGTACTGCGGGCGGTAGAAAAGTTTTAGCGGCAAGACGTGCAAAAGGAAGAAAGAAATTATCAGCATAGGTCACAGTCATGTGACCTTTTTTTCTCTCATTTATGATAAGGAGTGGGAAAGTTGTTATTTTCAGAATCCTTGAAAAAAAACGAAGATTTCCAGAATGTTTATAAAAAAGGCAAGAGTTATGCCAACAAGTATCTGGTCATGTATGTATTGGAAAACAACACGAATCAAAACAGACTGGGAATATCCGCCAGCAAGAAGGTAGGGAACAGTGTCGTAAGACACAGGTTTGCCAGACTGGTGAGAGAGAGTTATAGACTACATGAAAATATATTTAATAGTGGTTTAGATATAGTAGTCGTTGCAAGAAAAGGCGCAGCTTCGGTCGGATATGAGCAGATCGAGCGTGCATTATTACATCTTTCAAAGCTTCATCATATCATTAAGATCTATTTTTATGATGAAGATAATTTGTCACAGTAAATGGATTAAAAATTGATATGAAAAAAATATTGATTTGTATGATTCAGCTCTATAGAAAGTATATCTCTCCGATGAAGAGTACGAAATGCCCCTATTTTCCGACTTGTTCGGAATACGGCTTGGAGGCGGTCGAGAAATACGGCGCGTTAAAGGGCGGGTTGATGGCTCTGTGGAGAATATGCAGATGTAACCCTTTTTCAAAAGGCGGTTATGATCCTGTTCCGTGACGGGATCAAGAAAGGTAAGGAGGTAATCCGGTAGTGACAGGTATTTTATTAACGCAGGATTCCGGTAAGATTATTGGGCCTATTGCAAAATTGCTGGGCTATATCATGGAAGGTATCTTTTTTGTACTGGACAAGATCGGTATTCCTAATATCGGACTTGCTATCATACTGTTTACGATCGTAATGTATCTGATTCTGCTTCCTCTTACGATCAAACAGCAGAAATTTTCTAAGTTGTCCGCGAAGATGAATCCAGAGCTTCAGGCAATTCAGGCGAAGTATAAAGGCAAGAACGATAATGAATCCATGATGGCGATGAATATGGAGACGAAAGCGGTCTACGCGAAGTACGGTGTGTCTCCTTCCGGCAGCTGTGTTCAGATGTTGATCCAGTTACCGATCCTGTGGGCATTGTACCGTGTAATTTATAATATGCCCGCTTATGTCGGCAAGATTAAGGATGCGTTTTTCCCTCTGGTTGATAAGCTAATCAGTCAGGCGGGTAGCACAGAGTTGATTCAGTCCTTTACGCAGGCGAGCATGTACGCTAATAATTTTTCTAACGAATCCTTTACGGGCGGCGTGACTTCTTATGTGCAGAATACGTTTATCGATGTGTTGAATAAAGCGACTTCTGCAGAATGGGTCAGCATCAAGGATACGTTTCCGAATCTGGCGGCAGATGTAGACCAGACGCTTAGCTTGTTAAATCGGTACAATAATTTCTTAGGGTTAAATATTGCCAATTCTCCTTCTTATATTATGAAGGAAGCGTTGGCGGATAAATCTTTTCTCATGATGATCGCGGCTCTTGCGATTCCGGTATTGTCTGCGGTGACACAGTGGATCAATGTGAAGCTGATGCCGCAGCAGAACACAGAGCAGGATACGAAGAATGTAAATGATCAGCAGAATGCGATGATGCAATCCATGAAGACCATGAATATGATGATGCCGGTTATGTCCGCCGTATTCTGTTATACGCTTCCCGCTGGTCTGGGACTCTACTGGGTAGCCGGCGCGGTGGTCAGAAGCGTGCAGCAGGTCGTGATCAACAGGCATATTGATAAGATGGATCTGGACGAAGTCATTAAGAACAATGAAGAGAAAGCTAAAAAGAAGATGGCGAAAGCAGGCGTCAGGGCGGAACAGATGGCAGCCTATGCCAATATGAATACGAAGAATGTGAACGCGCCGAAGAAACAGCCTTCCGCGCCTGCGATGACACAGGAAGAAAAGGAAGAGGCAGTCAGAAAATCCACGGAGTATTATAACAAGAATGCAAAGCCCGGCAGCATGATGTCTAAGGCGAACATGGTAAAACAGTATAACGAGAAGAATAATAAATAATTTTCTATGGTATGGGTGAATGGAGGTTGAATGATTATGGAATTTATAGAAGTATCTGCAAAAACCGTCAGTGATGCAATCACAGAAGCATGTCAGAAATTAACCGTGACAAGCGATAAGCTGGAATATGAAGTCATTGAGGAGGGTTCTTCGGGATTCTTAGGACTCGGTGCGAAGCCTGCCATTATTAAGGCGAGGGTAAAATCTTCCGTGGAGGATACGGCGAGAGATTTCTTGAATGATGTATTCCGCGCCATGGGTCTGGTCGTGGTGGTCGATGTAAAATATGATGAAATCGACAGCTCTATAGAGATTGACTTAAGCGGCGACGAGATGGGAGTCTTGATCGGTAAGAGAGGTCAGACACTCGATTCCTTACAGTACCTCGTATCGTTAGTGATCAATAAGAATGTAGAGAATTACATTAGGGTGAAAGTAGATACGGAAAACTACCGTCAGAGAAGGAAAGAGACGTTAGAGAATCTCGCTAAGAATATTGCTTATAAGGTGAAGAGAACGAAGCGTCCGGTATCGTTAGAGCCTATGAATCCTTATGAGAGAAGAATCATTCACTCGGCGCTGCAGAATGACAGATATGTGACGACCCATAGCGAGGGCGACGAGCCTTACAGACATGTGGTGGTGGTTTTAAAAAGATATGACAGAAATAATTAAAAGGCATAGATTTCATTAGGCATGACTTTGATGATTGCCGCGAAGACAAAATATCCCGCAGCTTGCTTTGATACCCCGTTAGCTTGCTGCGGGGTATTTGAATTTCTGTAATAGGAAATTCTCTAAAGAGTGGAAGAATGCTTTCATCTACGTCTGGAATCAGCTATAATGATACTGACAGGAGGTTTTAACTAATATGAAAACAGATACCATAGCGGCGATCGCGACGGCTGTATCTGATTCCGGAATCGGGATCATACGCGTCAGCGGTACGGATTCGATTGCAGTTGTCCATAAAATATATCGGAATGTGAAAATGAAGCAGACATTGACAGAATATGAATCCCATACGATTCATTATGGATTGATTGTGGAAGATGATAAGACTGTGATAGACGAAGTGATGGTATCTGTTATGAAAGCCCCCAGAAGCTATACCGCGGAAGATACGGTGGAGATCAATTGTCATGGCGGCGTCTATATCATGCGTAGGATCCTTAACGCTGTCTTACAGGCGGGCGCGAGAGCCGCGGAGCCGGGAGAGTTTACGAAACGCGCTTTCTTAAACGGACGGATCGATCTGTCGAGGGCGGAAGCGGTCATGGATCTGATTCATGCAAAAAATGAATTTGCGCTGCGCGCTTCCATAAAACAGCTAAAAGGTTCCGTGTCTGATACGGTGCAGGAAATCCGGGCGGATCTTCTGCATGAGATCGCTTTCATCGAGGCGGCGATCGACGATCCGGAGCATTTTGACTTGGAATCGCAGGGTTACGGCGAAGCGCTCGATCAGATTGTCAGGAAAATCATGGAGCGCATACGGCTTTTGATCGATTCTGCAGATAACGGCAGGATTCTGACGGAAGGAATCCAGACGGTGATTGTGGGTAAGCCCAATGCGGGGAAATCTTCTCTTTTGAATATGTTGGTAGGTGAAGAGCGGGCGATCGTTACGGATATTGCCGGTACGACAAGGGATATTCTGGAAGAGACGATTTCGGTGGACGGTATTCTGTTCCGTATCTTGGATACTGCAGGTATCCGTTCTACGGATGATATTGTGGAAAAGATCGGGGTTGATCGGGCGAAAAAAGCGGTGGAGGAAGCGGATCTGGTGCTCTATGTGATTGACGCTTCCCTGCCGCTTGATGAGAATGATGAGGAAATCCTGAAGATGATCGAAGGAAAGAACGCGATCATTCTGTTAAATAAATCAGACCTTCTAACAGTGGTAACGGAAGAAAATATTCATTTCGTTGTATCTAATATACGGAGACGAAATGGAATCCCGGATTTACGGGAAAAATATGAGAACAAAATCATTAAAACCTCTATGAAGGAACAGGATAGTATTGCGCTTTTCTTAGAGACGGTGAAAGAGATGTTCTTTCATGGCGATATCGTCTATAATGATGAAGTGTATATTACCAATATGCGGCACAAAGAGGCGCTTCAGAATGCTTATGATAGTCTGACGCAGGTTCTAAAAAGTATAAAGGATCGTATGCCGGAAGATTTCTATACCATTGATCTGATGAATGCATACACAGATCTGGGTACGATTATCGGGGAAGAAGTGGGAGACGATCTGGTTAATGAGATATTCAGTAAGTTTTGTATGGGAAAATGATATATGCGGTTTACAAATGGACGATTTTGCATACCAGTCCATTTACGGACTAACACTGTTTTTTATGATAGAGGAATGTAAGTATTTTTTGTGTGGATTTGAATAAGTATAAGAGGTTTCGTTTTATGGAAGGGAAAAATCAGATCAGAGAAGTATATGATGTATGCGTGGTGGGTGCGGGTCATGCGGGGTGTGAAGCGGCGCTTGCTTGTGCGAGACTGGGGTTAGAGACGATTATCTTTACGGTGAGTGTGGACAGCATCGCGCTTATGCCTTGTAATCCCAATGTGGGAGGCACTTCCAAGGGACATCTGGTGCGTGAGATCGATGCGCTGGGCGGCGAGATGGGAAAAAATATTGATAAGACTTTTATCCAGTCCAAGATGCTGAACCAGTCAAAAGGTCCCGCGGTTCATTCGCTGCGCGCGCAGGCGGATAAAGCGGAGTATACCCGTGCGATGCGCAAGGTATTAGAAGCGCAGGAGCATCTGACGATCAAACAGGCGGAAGTGTGCGAGTTGCTCACGGAAGCCTATGAGAATACTTCTGAATCCTCAGGGAGCCTTGCCACCAAAAAAATAACAGGCGTGAAAACCTATACCGGCACGATATATGAATGCAAGGCGGTGATCCTGTGTACGGGTACTTATCTGAAAGCAAGATGTCTGTGCGGCGAGGCGATCACTTACACTGGTCCCAACGGTCTGCAGCCTGCCAATCATCTTACAGATTCCCTGCTGCGTCTCGGCGTGGAGATGAGAAGATTTAAGACCGGCACACCGGCGAGAATGGATGGGCGCACGATCGACTACAGTAAGATGGAGGAGCAGTTTGGCGATGAGAGGATCATTCCTTTTTCTTTCTCCACCAATCCGGAGGACGTGCAGATCGATCAGGTTTCCTGCTGGCTGACCTATACCAATGAGAAGACGCATGAGATCATACGCGCCAATCTGGATCGTTCGCCGATCTATGCGGGTATCATAGAGGGAACAGGTCCCCGCTACTGCCCTTCTATCGAAGATAAAGTGGTAAAGTTTGCCGATAAGGAAAGACATCAGGTCTTTATCGAGCCGGAAGGAAGGCATACGCATGAGATGTATGTGGGCGGTATGTCCTCTTCCCTGCCGGAAGACGTGCAGCTGGCAATGTACCGCACAGTACCCGGATTGGAGCATTGTAAGATCGTAAGGAACGCATACGCGATCGAGTACGACTGCATCAATCCCAGACAGTTATATCCGACGTTGGAATTTAAAGATATCAAGGGACTTTTCAGCGGCGGACAGTTTAATGGCAGCAGCGGATATGAGGAGGCGGCGGCACAAGGATTGATCGCGGGAATCAATGCGGCGATGACAATTCTGAATCGACAGACTATCGTGTTAGACCGCTCCCAAGCGTACATAGGCGTGCTGATCGACGATCTGGTGACGAAGGAAAATTTCGAGCCCTACCGCATGATGACTTCCAGAGCGGAGTATCGTCTTCTGCTGCGGCAGGATAATGCGGATCTTAGGCTTCGTCAGATCGGATATGAGGTGGGACTTATCACGAAGGAAGTATATGAGAAGACGCTTCATAAGAAAGCATTGATTGAGCAGGAAATCGAGAGATTAAAGAGTACGATGATCGGCGCGGCGAAGGAAAATCAGGCGTTTTTGATGGCGCATGGGAGCGCGACGCTCAAGACTGCGGTCAGTCTGGCGGAGTTATTGTGCCGTCCCGAATTAAGTTATGCGGTATTATCTGAGATCGACCAGAAGCGTGGGCCGCTGCCTGCAGATGTGATCGAACAGGTTGAGATTGAGATCAAATATGAGGGCTACATCATCAGACAGCAGCGTCAGGTAGAGCAGTATAAGAAGATGGAAAAAAGACGTATTCCCGCTGATCTGGATTATCATGCGATTCCCTCGCTTCGTCTGGAGGCGAGACAGAAGCTGATTGCCTATAAACCTGTGTCGGTGGGACAGGCGTCGCGGATATCGGGCGTATCTCCGGCGGATATATCTGTGCTGCTGGTATATTTAGAACAGAGAAAGGAAGGATGACACACATGTTAGAAAAATATCAATTGGATTCTTTTCGGAAGGATCTCGATGAATTGCATATTATTCTGAGTGAAAAGCAGATTTCTCAGTTCATGCAGTATTATGAGCTGTTAATCGAGTGGGGCCGCGTGATAAACCTGACGTCGATCATGGCGTTTGATGAGGTGTTGAAGAAGCATTTCATAGACAGTCTGAGCTTGGTTAAGGTCTGCAGCTTGGAGAAAAAGGATCATGCGCTTTCCTTGCTCGATATCGGGTCGGGCGCGGGTTTTCCGGCTCTGCCGCTTAAGATTGCTTTTCCGGATCTGAACGTGACGTTACTGGATGCCCTGCAAAAGCGCGTTGCTTTTCTAAATAAAGTGATCGAGACGCTGCAGTTAGACGGCATCGAGACGATCCATGGCAGGGCGGAAGAATATGCCAAGCCCGGTCAGCTGAGGGAGCAATATGATCTGTGCGTATCCAGAGCGGTGGCAAATCTGTCTACGCTTTCAGAATACTGTTTGCCTTATGTGAAAGTCGGCGGTCAGTTTATTGCTTATAAATCGGAGAAAATCGAGGAGGAGATAGAAGCTGCAGGCTATGCGATTAAACTTCTTGGCGGTAAAATGGCGGATCGCGTCTCCTTCCTGCTTCCGAATAGCGATCTCTATCGCAGCTTTCTGGTGGTGGAAAAGTGTACTCCAACGCCTATGAAATATCCGAGAAAAATAGGTAAAGCAATTAGGAAACCGTTATCCGCAAAGAAAGGCATGTTATTTGTATGAACATTTTGCTTGTGGCAGTCAATGCGAAATATATCCATTCCAATCCTGCCGTTTTTTCCCTCAAAGCCTGTGCGGGCGAATATGAATCCCATGTGAGTGTGGCGGAGTTTACGATCAATCAGCAGCCTTCTTATATGTTACGTGAAATCTATAAAAGGCGTCCCGATGTGGTCGCCTTTTCCTGTTATATCTGGAACCGCATAATCATCGGCGAAGTGATTGGGGATCTTCATAAGATCATGCCGGAGCTTGCAATCTGGGTGGGCGGTCCCGAAGTTTCCTATGATGCGCGCGCTGTGATCGATGAGTGGAAGCTCAGGGGTGTGATGATCGGCTGCGGCGAGGGTTCTTTTTACCAGCTGGTATCTTCTTACGTGAACGGTACTACTACGGCGCTTCCTTCTATTCTTGACGGAAACGGTTCTCTTCGCGTTTTCTTAGATGATATTCCCTTCTGGTATCGGGATCTGCAGGATTTTGCACATCGTATTATTTATTATGAGAGCAGCCGTGGTTGTCCTTTTTCCTGTAGTTACTGTCTCTCTTCGATCGACCGGACGATGGATTTTCGTTCTGTGGAGCGTGTATGTCATGATCTCGATTTTTTCTTACAACATAATGTTGTACAGGTGAAATTTATCGACCGCACATTTAATTGTAGGAAGGATCATGCGTTGCCGATTTTGCAATACATCTTAGAGCACGACAATGGTGTGACGAATTTTCATTTCGAGATTGCCGCCGATCTTCTGGACGAGGATTATTTCGATATCTTAAGGAAGCTGCGTCCCGGCGCCGTGCAGTTCGAGATCGGTGTGCAGTCCACCGCACTTAAGACGATTTCTGAAATTCACAGAAAGATGGATTTCCATAAGGTAGCCGATGTAGTCAGAACGATTTCCGCGTGGCACAACATTCATATTCATCTGGATCTGATTGCCGGTCTGCCCTATGAAGATCTGTTAAGCTTTCAGGATTCTTTTGAAGCTGTGTATGCGCTTATGCCGCAACAGTTGCAACTTGGTTTTCTCAAGGTGTTGAAGGGTTCCGCCATGGAAGCGAACGCGCCTGCCTATGAACTGATCTACACTTCGCTGCCGCCCTATGAGGTGCTTTCCACCAAATGGCTTTCCTATGAGGACGTCTGTCATCTGAAGCAGATAGAGGATGTTGTGGAAATTTATTATAACAGCGGGCAGTTTCGGAATACCTTGCAGTATTTGCGTCAGTTTTTTGGGACTGCTTATGCGCTGTATGACTGCCTCGCCGCATGGTATGAGAAGCATGACCTGTTCGGCATCCAGTCTTCGCGTGTGCGTAAGTATGAGATTTTGTTGGAATTTGGCGAAGAGATGCTTCGTCAGCGCATAGCGCAGGCAGGTCATTTACCGGAAGAAGCACAGGAGCTTCGCGAAGCGGTATCTGATCCTGTTTTGCTGCGGGAAAATATTGTCTATGATTTATATTTGCGTGAAAACATGAAAAACCGCCCTTCCTTTGCCCATTCGTTGGAACAATGGAAGGACGATATCTATCATATAATCCACAAGGAAGCGGAAGAACATCAGCTGTTTCCTCAGTTGGCGGGATATAGTTATCGTGAGCTGACGAAACTGCTGCATGTGGAAGTGTTCGATCTTCTCTTCGGAAAGCCTACTGCCGTGCTCTTTTGTTATGAGCAGAGGGATCCGCTGACGCATAATGCGACGACGGTGCATTGTATGCTATAGAAATACCGTAATCTGTTCAAGGATCTCGTCCGGCGCTTCTAACTGTGGAAGATGTTTCGTCATGGGAATATAGACGTCTTCGATGGAAGCGTTGTAATACTTATAGTTTTCGATGGTGGTTACCATATCTTTTTCTTTTTCACCGCCGATCATGAGGATACTGTTGTCGATTTCCTTTAGCTCATGCAGAATATTCATATTCATGTATTTGCCCACATAGCTGGCGAAGGCGAACTTGGCATAATAGCCGCCGGCATGCGCCGCTTCCAGATAATTACGGATATATTTCTCTCTAATCTCACTGGGCTGATAGAAATATTGTTTCCGGAAAGCTTCCTCCATGCTATGCCTGTTTGCAAGCACATGGTAGACGAAAGTGCCGAGAACCGGAATCTCTAAGAAAAATTTCATCAGCTTCGTCTGCTTGGACGGAATCTGGTTCTGCAGATAGAGGCTCTGCGGGTTGATGCAGATCAGCTTGTTCATGATGTCCGGGTCGTGGTGACATGCCATCAGGACAAACGGAACCGATTCGCCGGAGACGACGACGGAAGTTTTCCTGCCGATCACATTTTTTATAAAATCGCTGATCAGCTGCTCGTAGAGATTATTTGTATATGTCATGGAAGGTTTGTCGGACAGACCGTAACCTAGTAAGTCGATGGAATATATCTCATGGTTTTGTGTGAGATTATTGATTAGCCTATGGTATTCATAATTGGAGCTTCCCACTGTGAGATCGTGAACAAACAATAAGGGTGCGCCGCTGCCCTTACGCTGGTATCTGATTTTGCCGAAGCGCCATTCATAATAATGGTTTTCGGAGTTTGTCAGCAGATTCTTAGCGGTGCATAACGAAGTGTGAACCCTGTTGATTGCATGGATCGTCGTGACAGACAGGGTCGATAATAAAAGTGTGGCGGTTAGCTTTTTATTCATAAGAATCCTCCAAGTGTAGACAGTTCGGCACAAAAATTGACAGGTAATATATCGTCTGTCGTGACATGCGTATCTGACATAGCATGTACACTAGCAATATTATACTTGATATTTGATCAGATGTCACAAAAATCTTTCCTAATTGCCAAATTTAGTATATGATTAGAGTAACGCAATTAAATCTGATGGGGTAAGTTTTATGGACTTGACGCATTACGAAATCATACAGGAAATGTATGACGATCTGAAGAAAGAACAGACCCGTTATCTGGCGGAATTGAGTGAGAAGAAAATTGAGATCGAAACGATTGATGCTTATCTGAATGGTTTATTGAATAAAGAAGAAAGTGATCTCAAAGTTTTCCTGCCGCGGAAGGTGGAACAGGTTTATGCAGATGTTATAGAACAGAACAGACAGAAGAGGGAAAAGTTGGTTGCCGAATGCGATGGGATAGAGGCAAAAATGCATTTGGAAGATAACCAGATCGAACGATTGGAAAAGGTGCTCGCTGAGAAACCTTTTATGATTCACGTGAAACAACTTTCGATCTTGGATGCGCAGGAGAAGGAGCGTCAGAGGATTGCGAGTGATCTGCATGATACTTCTCTGCAGAATCTTACCCACCTGATTCATAAGGTGGAGCTGAGCGCTATCTATATAGATGAAGATCCCGTGAAAGCAAAGCTGGAGCTTGCCACAGTCGTGAAGGGAATTAAGGAGGTGATTGAGGAGATTCGTAACAGCATATTTGATCTGCGTCCGATGTCGATCGACGACCTCGGTATGAAGGAGACGATTGAGAAGATGCTTCTTCTCTTGAATCAGGAGAAAAAGTTTCATATCGTGCAGGATATCGACGATATCAAAATGGAACAATCTTGTTCTGGGTCGCAGATTCTTTTTCTTTCTATGTATCGGATTATTCAGGAGTGTGTCCAAAATTCCGTGAAGCACTCCAAGGGGAATGAAATTACCGTGAGATTGAAGGACACCGGTCAGTCTTATCAAATCGATGTGCAGGATAACGGGATCGGATTTGATATCAATGAAGTGGCGAAGAAAGAAAGACACTTTGGCTTGTCGGTGATTCGGGAGCGTGTTTATTTCTTGGGCGGCAAAATCAATATTGAAACACAGAACGGAACTGCTATCGCAATAGAAATTCCAAAGAGTAAGGACTTAACAAAATAATCTTGCATGGAGGACTCTTATGATGAAGACAAAAATTATGATTGCCGATGATCACAATTTAATCAGGGAAGGGTTGAAGCAGTTATTGGAGTTTGGTGGAAATATGGAGATTATCTCCGAGGCGTCTAATGGAGTGGAGTGTCTCGACAAATTGGAGGAAGCGCTTCCAGATGTGTTGCTTCTTGACATCAATATGCCTGAAAAAAATGGCTTGGAAGTGTTAGAAGAAATCAAAAGAAGAGATTATGCGATGAAGGTTTTAATTTTAACCGTACACAATGAGCTGGAATATTTATTGAAGGCAGTCGATATCGGTGTGGACGGATATATTCTTAAGGATTCGGAGTCGGCGGAGTTAAAGAAAGCGATTCATTCTGTTATGTCCGGTGAAAATTATATTCAGGCGAGTCTGATTCCTGCTTTGAATAACCGACTTGCCAATCGGGATATTGATAAGGACAAGATCGATTCCTTAACCGGAAGGGAATTGGAAGTCTTGATTCATGTTGCGAACGGTATGTTGAATAAAGAGATTGCCACGAATCTGAATATCAGTGAGCGGACAGTGAAAAATCATATTTCTAATATCTTTAAGAAAATAGATGTTTCAGACCGGACACAGGCAGCAGTATTTGCGATTCGGAATAATGTTGTTGCACTTTATTAGGAGAGACTGTATGCGCGCTGTGATCTTTGATATGTTTGAGACATTGATTACTTTATATGAAAGTCCTGTCTATTTTGGCAGCGGGATCGCAGAAGATGTAGGGATTCCGGTCGATGCGTTTCTTTCTTTATGGCAGCCAACAGAACATGATCGTTCTGTTGGCGCGCTTTCGTTTGAAGAGGTTATGGAAAGTATTCTTCGGCGTTATCATTGTTATTCTGAAAATCTGATTGCACACGTGAAACAAAAGCGTATCGACGCGAGGAGAAAAGCTTTTCAATATCTGCATCCTGAGATTATTCCTATGATGACAGAATTGAAAAAGAAGGAAATCTTGATTGGGTTGATCAGCAATACGTTTTCTGAAGAGGAACTTGTGATTCGTGAAAGTGTGTTGTTTCCTTATTTTGATGCAGTATTTCTTTCTTCGGAATAGGGTGTGTGCAAGCCTGACGAAGAAATTTTCTATAGGTGTATGGGAGCACTTTCTGTTAAAGCGGAGGAGTGTCTCTATGTTGGAGATGGCGGGAGCTCTGAATTAGAAGCAGCGCAGGAGTTGGGAATGAAGGCAGTGCAGGCTGTCTGGTATTTGAAAGAAGAATCTTTGATTCCTTATCCGCAGCCGACTGGACGAAAAGAAAATTTTATACATGTTGAAAGACCGCTTGAGGTTTTGCGGTATGTATGAGATTGAGCTATTATGATTTAGGTGTTATGACGTATGTTGTGAAGACAGATTCCACAAAAATTCTCTTGTGCTGGTTTCGTCGTATGGATTTTCTAAGTATTCCGATACAGACTATGATACTTTTATAATGTTTCACGTGAAACATTTTTAAAATATTTTCCTATATTTGGGTTATGGACACAAGATAATGTTTCACGTGAAACAAATTAACCCAAGATATTGTAACCAATTCTGTGAAACATTTTAATTTTGTTTTCAATTTAACCGTGAAACATTCTAAAATTAACAAAATAAAATAAGAAAATCGCTTCGCGATTATCTTAGGAAGAATCTTCGATTTTTCCGTTAAAAGATGAGACGCACGAAAACATCGGTTGCGTGCGAAGCAGACACTTTTATTAGAAATTTTTTGAAGATTGCACATTATGATAGAATAAGTTATAATTACACGGACGACTACAGATTTACAAGGGGAAAATGAAATGAAGGATAAAGAGACAGTAGACGAAGCGGCACTTAACTTAGAGCTTGAGGACAACGAGTGGCAGTTTGAATATGTTGACCATGACCGGCAGATCGCAAGGGCAATTGTTTTCGATGATTCAGGTTATTTCTATTTCGTGAGGGCGATGCGGGACGACGATTTTGGCAAGGCTACTCTGATAGAAACTTCGGGCGGCGGCGTGGAAAACGGGGAAGCATTAACCGTAGCGATCAGAAGAGAGCTTAAGGAAGAGCTTGGAATAGAGGTCGATCTGCTCTGTAAAATCGGAGTGGTCAGCGATTATTATAATCTCATTCACAGGCATAACATAAATCATTATTTCTTATGTAAAATCGCTTCGTTCGGGGAAAAGAAGCTGACACAGGACGAAATCGAGTGTTTTCACCTATCAACTTTAAAGCTGTCTTATGAAGAGGCAGTCAAAGAATATGAAAAATGCTCCGACACAAAACTTGGGAGGCTTGTCGCCAATCGGGAACTGCCTATCCTGCGAAAAGCAAAAGAAATAATTTGTAATAGTTCAAAGGCTGAACTGTTACAATAATTTCTATAGATTATCCATGCATTTAGTGATATAATCGTAAACAGACAGAAAAATAGAAATGATTTCGGAGAGAAGCGTTTTGTCGAAACACAAAACGAAAGGCAGAGGAAAAAGAAGTATGGGAAGAACGATTGCAATCGCAAATCAAAAAGGCGGGGTTGGTAAGACCACAACCTCCATCAATTTATCTGCATCCCTTGCAGAGAAAGGAAAGAAAGTGCTGGTGATCGACACAGATCCTCAGGGTAACACGACCAGCGGATTCGGCGTCGAGAAGAATGATCTGGAAAATACCATTTACGAATTAATATTGGGTGAATGCTCGATCAATGAATGTATTTTAAATGATGTCATTCCAAACGTATCGGTGATTCCGTCCAATGTCAATCTGGCGGCAGCGGAGATCGAGCTGATCGGCGTCGATAAGAAGGAGTACATATTAAAGAACGAAGTGGACTGGATCAAGGACAAATACGATTTTATCATTATTGACTGCCCGCCGTCGCTCAATCTGCTGACGATCAATTCCATGACCACGGCGGATTCGGTGCTCGTGCCGATTCAGTGTGAGTACTATGCGCTGGAAGGTTTGAGCCAGCTGATCCATACCGTGAACTTGGTAAAAGAGAGATTGAATCCCGATCTGGATATGGAAGGCGTCGTATTTACCATGTATGATTCGAGGACAAATCTCTCCATGCAGGTTGTAGAGAATGTCAAAAATCATTTTAAACAGAACGTATTTCATACGGTGATACCCAGAAATATCAGATTAGCGGAAGCACCCAGCTACGGCATGCCGATCAGTATGTACGATCCGAAGTCTGCAGGTGCGGAGGCATACATGTTACTCGCAGACGAAGTGATGAGCAGAAAGGGTGTATAAGGTATGGCGGTAAAGAGAGGATTGGGTAAGGGATTAGACGCAATGATTCCCGTGCAGGAGAGTCCTGTCGCGGCGAAAGCGGACAAGCCCGACGATAAAGGCGCGGAGACGATCGTCAAGATCACGCAAGTAGAACCGAACAGGGAGCAGCCCAGAAAAAATTTCGACGAAGACGCGCTGCAGGAACTCGCGGATTCCATCAAGCAGTTTGGATTATTGCAGCCGATTCTGGTGCAGGATCGGAAAACGCATTATGAGATCATAGCCGGTGAACGCCGCTGGCGCGCTGCCAAGCTGGCGGGTTTGAAGGAAGTGCCGGTGATTATCCGCGATTATACCGAGCAGGAGATTGTAGAGATTTCTTTGATCGAGAATATCCAGAGAGAAGATTTAAACCCGATCGAAGAAGCGCAGGCTTATAAGCGACTTTTGACAGAATTTAACTTGAAGCAGGACGAGGTCGCGGAGCGGGTGTCTAAGAGCAGGACGGCTGTGACGAACTCCATGCGGCTTCTGAAGCTATGTGATGAAGTGCAGCAGATGATTATAGACGACATGCTCTCCACCGGACATGCGAGAGCGCTGATCTCTATCGAGGATCCGGAGCAGCAGTACACGATCGCGCAGAAGATATTCGACGAGAAGCTGAGCGTCCGTGATGTGGAGAAGCTGGTCAAGAATCTGAATAAGCCGGAGAAACCGAAGAAGGAAGCTGTCGAGGACAAGAGTCTGGAACTGATCTATCAGGATCTGGCGGAGAAGTTAAAACAGTCTCTCGGCACAAAAGTAGATATTTCTTCCAAAGGAAACGGCGCTGGTAAGATTGAGATCGAATTTTATAATCATGACGATCTGGACAGAATCGCAGAGTTATTGTCAAGGTAAGATAAGACGTGTACAGGCGATAAAGATAGATAGAAAGGTACGAGACCGATGAATTATAACTTGCTGGAAGAGATGGGAATTGGAAGCTTTGATCTGACATATTTGTTTATTGCCGCGTTTGCCTTGATTCTGATACTGATAATCGTGACGATCATTCAGGCGGTCAGATTCAGTAAGCTCTCCAAGCGATACCGGAAATTTATGTCGGGTAAGAGCGCCAAGAGTCTGGAACAGGATATCGAGGGTATTTTTGAAGATAATAAGTTCATCAAAGCCGCGGCGGAGAAAAACCGCAAAGATATTCTGGCGCTGTACCGGAAGTTTGAGGGCGCTTTCCAGAAGGTCGGCATCGTCAAGTACGACGCTTTCAACCAGATGGGCGGACAGCTCAGTTTTTCATTGGCGCTGTTAGATGAGAATGATAATGGGTTTATTTTAAATTCCGTACACAGTACGGAAGGCTGTTACTCCTACACGAAGGAGATCAAAGGCGGTATCTGTGAGATCTCTCTGGGTGACGAAGAGAAGAAGGCTTTGGATATCGCGATGGATATCGCAGCGGAGTAACTGTAGTAATAGGACAGAAAAGAATGAAACGATGTAAAGTAAATGATTTGAAAGGAACAGAAATTCTTGCCAGAGACGTTATCACACCGGAGCACCAAATATTGCTTTCCGAGGGTATGTCGCTGAAACAGGAGTATATTGAGAAGCTAAAGGAACTTGAGATCAAAGAGGTATATATCATAGACGACGAGCCCCTGACGAAGATAGTTCTGATCCTCAGGGAAGAGGTAGAGGAGGATTTTAAATCCAGAATACGGAATATTCTGGAAAAGCACACCTACAGCCATAATGAGGATCTGGAAGAACTATGCCAGATGGCAGATCATATTATCACGAATATATTAGAAGAAGATAAGGTCGTGGAACAGATCTATGACCTAAAGGAAAGAAGTTCGGATATCTATGATCACTCGATCAACATATGCAGCCTTGCGACGGTCGTAGCGCTGCGCATGGAGCTGCCGCAGAAGACTATACATGACATGGGTGTCAGTTGTCTGCTGCATGATCTGGGACTCCGCTATCTGACGATCGATTATGCGGACAGGGATCTGGAAGAATTGTCCGAGGTCGAGTATGCGGAATACAGGAAACACCCAATATATGGGTATTCGGCATTACGCGGTGAAAATTGGATTTCCAATGAGAGTAAAAATATGATATTATATCACCATGAGCGCATCGACGGGTCGGGATATCCGCTTAAAGCGACGGACATTCCCATAGAATCTCGTATCATACAGGTCTGCGACACATTCGATGAGATGATATGCGGGATCGGCTGTAAGAGCGTGAGGGTGCATGAAGCGATAGAGTATCTGAAGAAAAACAAGGATATTAAGTTTGACGGCAGAATCGTCGATATCTTTTTGGAATTTACCGCCGTGTATCCCGCCGGTTCGCGGGTACGCACGAGCGAGGGGGAGATCGGCGCCGTGCTGTATCAGAATAAGGAACTGACGGACAGACCGATGCTGCGGATTATCAAGGACAAAGACGGTAAGAATGTAGACAGGGTCATGGATCTGTCGGAGCATAATCAGGTAAAGATTGAATCCGTTCTGGATTAGAGGATTGGGAGGAAGCACATGATAGATATCAAATTTCTGAGAGAGAATCCGGATATCGTGAGGGAAAATATCCGCAAGAAATTCCAAGATGCGAAGCTGCCTTTGGTGGACGAGGTGATCGGACTGGATACGGAAGTCCGCAAAGCCCAGCAGGAAGCGGACGAGATCCGCGCTAACCGCAATAAGATCTCCAAGGAGATCGGCGCGCTGATGGGTCAGGGTAAGAAGGACGAGGCGGAGGCGAAGAAAGCGGAAGTAGCCGCGAACGCCGCGCGTCTTACAGAGTTAGAAGCAAAAGAAAATGAGCTGCGTGAAAAGATCAAGAAGGACATGATGACGATTCCGAATATCATCGATCCTTCGGTGCCGATCGGCAAGGATGATACGGAAAATGTAGAGATACAGAAATATGGCGATCCTGTGGTGCCGGATTTTGAGATCCCATATCACACGGAGATCATGGAGCGGTTCCATGGAATCGATATGGATGCGGCGGGTCGCGTGGCGGGGAACGGTTTCTATTATCTGATGGGCGACATTGCCAGACTGCATTCCGCGGTGATCGCGTATGCGAGAGATTTCATGATCGGCAGGGGATTTACCTACTGTGTACCGCCGTTTATGATCAGAAGCGCGGTGGTGGACGGCGTGATGAGCTTCGCCGAGATGGATGCCATGATGTATAAGATCGAGGGCGAAGACCTCTATCTGATCGGTACTTCCGAGCATTCCATGATCGGTAAATTCATCGACACGATCATACCGGAGGAGGAGCTTCCGCACACGCTGACCAGCTATTCCCCCTGTTTCCGTAAGGAAAAGGGCGCGCACGGTATCGAGGAGCGCGGCGTGTACCGCATCCATCAGTTTGAAAAACAGGAAATGATCGTGGTGTGCAAACCGGAAGAATCGAAGATATGGTTTGACAAACTATGGCAAAATACGGTAGACTTATTCCGTAGCATGGATATTCCGGTCAGGACGATCGAATGCTGCTCCGGTGATCTGGCGGATCTGAAAGTGAAATCTTACGACGTGGAGGCATGGTCCCCCAGACAACAGAAATATTTCGAGGTCGGAAGCTGTTCTAACTTAGGCGACGCACAGGCGAGAAGACTGCGTATCCGTGTGAATGGCAAGGACGGCAAATATTTTGCGCATACGTTAAACAATACGGTAGTTGCACCACCTAGAATGCTGATTGCATTCTTAGAAAATAATTTACAGGCTGACGGCTCTGTCCGGATACCGGAAGTGCTTCGCCCATACATGGGCGGCATGACAGAGATTCGTTAGACCGCGTAACATATTTTTGAAAAGGAGGTGGAATTTTTGCATAAATTTATGCGAGCGATTGGTTTTAGCGGGCTGACTGACAGGCGGGAACAGCAGAGACTGATTACGGATATTATTTTGAATGCGACGTATCGTTCTTATACATCCAACGGCGAAGAAACCATACTTGCAGAGTTTTGTGAAGATTTTGCCAAGGATATGGGAATTGCCGTTTGCGGCGAGTTCGATGAAAGCGACCGGTTTACTTACGATTATTTTTATCCTTATCTGAGAGGAACCGGCATCACTTCCTGCGAGGACGTATCGGTGGAGCGTCATGCCGATAAGGAATCTTACGCGGGCATGTGCGATGATATCAAGGTGGGCGTGAGCCTGATCTTCTATCTGCAGAATATGGTGCCGTATGTCAAGGCGCAGTATGAGAATATCCTGCCGATCAGGGGGACGACGCTTACGCTGTCCGGGCTGTCGGTCAGAGGAACGATTATCCTGCCGATCAGTAAGAATGATATGCAGAAGCAGAAGGTGCAGCAGGCTTCCAAGAACAGGAGCCAGTTGATCGACGCCGCCAGAAGGGGCGACGAGGATGCGATCGAGACGCTGACCTTAGAGGACATGGATACGTACACCGCTATTTCTAGGAAGATATTGACGGAAGACGTGTTCAGTCTGGTAGATACTTACTTCATGCCCTACGGGGTGGAATGTGACCAGTACTCGGTATTGGGAGAGATTGTCGATATTTCTCTGCGGGTCAATAAGCTCACAGATGAAGAAATATATGTGATGCGCCTAAGCTGCAATGATCTGCAGTTCGACGTGTGCATCAACAAAAAGGATCTGTACGGGGAACCACAGATCGGTAGAAGATTCAAAGGCATTATCTGGCTGCAGGGGTATATCAATTACCCCGAAATGTAGCGTAGCTGTCTCTGTAGCTCAGTAGGATAGAGCGTTCGCCTCCTAAGCGGACTTAAACCATTCTAATTTTATGAGGGAACTTTCATAACTC
>JAMPGN010000056.1 GCA_023663915.1 Eubacterium sp.
TTTCCGATTCTGCGGCACACCATAATCTGCCGAACACAATATCTTATATTGAATACTGTACCCCATATCAGTAAATTTCTGTATAATGCTGTCTTTAATCTGTCCACCAAACAATCCCACCAGTCCCGGAACATTTTCTATAACAAATGCTTTTGGTCTGATTTCTTCTACCAAACGGATATAAGTTAAATAGAGTTTGTTTCTCGGGTCATCAAATTTTCTTGGTCCTGAAAGCGACATTCCTTGACAAGGCGGTCCGCCGATAATTACATCTATTGTTTTATCTCCAATCAAAGGCCTTATATCATCTTTGTAGGTAACTTTTGTTATGTCCCCACAAATTGATTTTGCCCCTTGATGATTCAGTTCAAATGTTTCTAACGCTTTAGCATCATTATCTATCCCCAGCAGAATGTTATAACCCGCTTTCTCAAAACCATAAGATAAACCACCGCAGCCGCAAAACAAATCAATCACATTAAGATTAGTTTCCATTTTGTTTTCTTGCCTTTCTATTATCACAAGGCTTTTCTGCATTTTCCGGAATCGCCCATGCCTCACCCAATTTAAAAGTTCCCTCTATTCTATTTTCTGAACACAATATCTGCACCCTGCGCTGTGAAATGTTCCATTTCTTTGCAGCTTGGCTTGCTGTCATATATCCCATGTTATTACCCCATCTTTTAAACAGTATTATATTCTACGGGACGAACAAAAACAAGTAACACGCACATCTTTTCCGCAAAATGCTCATTTCTCCATATGCTTGAACAACAAAGGCGCACATCTCAGTCCCTCTTTTGGTATTCCGCCGCCTTTTCCACAAAAGCCCTCGCAAATTCTGGATTCGACGGATAGTACAAATGCGGAAAGCCAAGCCAATAATTGTCTCCTTCTATAATACAGGAATACTCCTTACCTGTCACCGGTTTTACCGCCAGAACGTCCTCCCCGTTGTGTGTACTGTCATAATAGTGAAATTCATGTCCTTTGATCGTCTGTCCTGTCGGCAAAAAATTGCTCTTCTTTTCCTGCATTGTGACGTAACCGAACCGCACCAACCTTCCTGTATTAAAGCATTTCCCGGAAATCACTCCCACCATGTCATAGTTTTCTCCTCTCCGATCCGTGATTGCCGAATGCAGATATAGAAAACCGCCGCACTCCGCCACCATCGGCATTCCTATCTCCGCCGCCCGTTTCACTGCAGAGCGCATGGCATGATTCGCGCTGAGTTTATCTGCATACAGTTCCGGATATCCGCCTCCGAAAAGCAGTGCATGGCATCCGCTCGGCAAATCGGTATCATGCAAGGGGGAAAAATATTGTATCACTGCACCGTATTCTTCTAACATGCAAAGATTGTCTGCATAGTAGAAGCAGAAAGCCTCGTCTTTTGCCACCGCGATGACGGGACGGTTATTCTGCCCTGCAAACGTCCGCTCTCTGGTATTTTCCATCCTTACACCCGTTATGACCTTGGTATTTTCTGCCTTCTCAGCATTTCTCGTCTTTCCAACATTTTCCGCAATTTCCAGAATATCTTCTATCGAAACCGTCTTCTCAAATTCCTTCGCCAGTGCCGCCAGTTTTTCTTTCATATCACTCAATTCGTCCGGCATAACCAGCCCTAAATGCCTGCTCTCCACACACAATTCCTTTTTTTCCGGCAAGAATCCCAAAATGGTAAGTCCTAATTCTTCTTCCATCAAAGGTTTGATCGTCTCATAGTATCCGGCAGTCATCCTGTTTAAGATCACGCCTTTGATCAGATGTTCTTTATCATAAGCCAAGAAACCCGCCAGCAGAGGAATGAGCGAACGTCCCATTCCCTTTGCATCCACCACGAGCACAACAGGCGTCTGCGTCACTTTCGCCAGATGGTAGGAAGAACCTTCTTCCCGTATGCCGCCCACTCCGTCATAAAGTCCCATCACGCCTTCCAGGATCGTATACCCGTCTTCCGATGCGCTTTTTTGGAAAAGCCGCCGCGTCTGCTCCTCATCTGTAAAAAAAGTGTCCAGATTCCTTGACGGTACACCGATTACTTTTTCATGGAACATGGGGTCAATATAATCGGGCCCACATTTAAAGGAAACCGCCTGATATCCCTTATCCTTAAGTGCCTGCAAAAGTGCGCATGTGACCGTAGTTTTCCCGCTCCCGCTCTTTGAGGCGGCAATCATGACTCTTCTATACTTCATACCCTGAACTCTCTCTATTTCCTTCATGCAATCTCCGAAATCTACGCTCGGAATCATAGTGCTCTTCCACCTACGCCAACAGTATCCCGAATCCTTCAAGCCTCGACAAACCGAAATGCACATATCCAGACCGGATTCTCCGCCTGCATCAAATGATAGCTCCCCGCCGTTTTTACCCGATTTGCCTGTATCTGCACGATCTCTTCCTCCTCTGTATCATACAGCGATAAGATTTCCTTCATCTCACAGACTGTTTCCAAAGTGACAGCATTCATCACCAGCCGCATCTTCTGGTTGATCTGCCGAAGCGTTTCGAGTATTTCTTTCAGTCTGCCGCCGCTCCCACCAATAAAAGCATGGGTCGCCACAGGCAGACCATGCAGGCACTCCGGTGCATCCTCTTCGATCACCGTTATATTCTGCAGACCGAATTTTTCTTGATTTTTCTTGACCAAAGAGACGGCTTCCCTGTTTCTCTCTATGGCGTACACCTGTATCTCATCTGACAGTGACGCGATTTCCACCGCGATCGAGCCTGTCCCGCTGCCGATATCGTAGACGACTGCCCGTTCATGCAACTGCAATTTACAAATACTGACTTCCCTCACTTCTTCCTTCGTCATGGGAACCTTGCCCCGAATAAATTCCGTATCCGCAATCCCATGTGTTAGTTGTCTTTGTCCCGCACACGGATTTTGTACGAAACAGGTGTACAGTCCTTCCCTATTCAATTTGCTGCATTCCTCCGGCGTATAGTCCGTGATCTGCTGCTCTTCATAGGATAACTGATATCCCACCGTGATTCTACACTCTGTCATGCCTGCCTGCGCCATAAGCTGTCCGAGGCGATTGACGTCTTTCACGCCGGACATAAGCAGAAAAGTCTTCGGGCTGCTCTTTAGTCTGCGCACCAGATTGCATACCTCTTTCCCGTGCATACTGTAAACCGCCGCGTCCGCGTAGCTTTCTCCGATACAGGACGCAAGATATGCCACCGACGAAATTCCGGGTATAATGCGCACGGACGCCCTCAGTCTTTTCTCCCGAATCTCCTGCTGCAAAGCCTCATACAACCCACGGCATCCACTGTAAAACCCGCTATCTCCGGAAAAGAGCGCAACGACCCGTTTCTTCTCCATAAAAAGATTTCTTTCCTGAACCTCCCGCAAATGCGGAATGATCTGCTCCGGCATGTACCAAAAATAAATTCCTTCGGAATTATTTTTTTCGTCCAGATGCAACCCGCGAAACAATCGCTCGGCTCCAAACAGGATATCCGCTTTTTCTATTGCCTCACGCGCTTCACTTGTCATGCAGTTTTCATGTCCCATGCCGATGCCAGCCAGAACGATCTCCATCTGCCCCTGCTGCCGGAGATTTTTCCCGCAAAGTTTTTCCAACTGTTCACATATTTCTATGAAAGAATATCCTTCTTTCTCTCTCGGCCGCCCGATCACATACACCTTCGTTTTCGTCCGCCCCGCCGCCTCCAATTTCTCCCCATATCCGCCGGATACGCCGCTTTCCTTTGTCACCAGATGCGAGATATGGTATTGGCGGATGAGCGCCTCATTCAGTTGCGTAGTAAAGGGACCCTGCATGGCAAGGATCTGCTTCCCACAAATCCCCTGATCCATGCATAGGGACAGACTTTCCATGCTGGGAAGCACCCGTACATAAAGTCTGCTTTTTACACTCTCTAAGCCACAGAATTTCGACAATTCCTTGCTCCCCGTCGTCAGCAAAATATTTCCCTTCGTATGCGCAAGAGCCTTGGCACATTCTTCGTCTGTCTCAAAATATGCCACCAGATCGGAACCAATACCCATTGAATCTTTACTTGTGTCTGTTTCTTTCCGGTATTCCGATCCGTTCTGCACAATATCGTCTCTTCGTAGGCTCAAATAAGTAACACTTATGCCTTTCCCTTCTAACTTCTTCACCGCCTCCTTGACATTGCGCGTAACTTCCTCCGCGTAAGGATGAGTCGCATCCACCACCGCCTGAACCCCCATATTCTGCAGAAATTCCGCGATTTCTCCCCGGTTCATCCTTCCTCGGTGCACATTCACAAGCCGATGCGGTTTTAGAACGATCTCGCCATACTCCGTCGCGACACAGACCGTATGTTCGATCCCGGCTGCTACCAGACATTCCGACAGTTTTCTTCCCTCGGTCGTCCCTGCAAAAATCACGATTCTGTTATGATGATCTTCTCGATTCTCCATTTCCATCCCGCCCAATCAAATACCCCCGCTTGGTAATCAGTTTTCCGTTTAAAATTTCGGAACCAGAATTTCCAATAAATATCGTGGTAAACATATTCACCTCTCTGTCCCGCAGTTCCTTCAAGGTGCAGACTTCGGTTTTTGTCCCTTCCCTGCCTATGTTTTCCACGTATCCGCAAACCCGTTCTTCCTCCACGGTGTCAAGCAGAATATCACAGGCACGCATCAGATAATCCCTTCTTTTACGGCTGGACGGGTTGTAGAGCACGACAACAAAATCTCCCTCCGCCGCTGCCTTCAGCCTTCTTACAATCTGATCCCACGGTGTCAGAAGGTCACTTAAGCTGATCACGCAGAAATCATGGTTAAGAGGCGCACCGAGAACCGCCGCACCGCTGTTTGCCGCCGTAATTCCGGGAATCATCACAAGTTCTGTCTCCGGATACTCCCGTCCGATCTCATACATCAAAGACGCCATACCATAGACTCCTGCGTCGCCGCTGCATACGAGAGCGACCTGTTTTCCTGTTGCGGCTTTCGCAAAACACAGTCTGCATCGTTCCTCTTCCTTACGCATGGGAGTAGACAATAATTCCTTGTCTCGAAAACGTTCCGGCAAAAGATTCAGATAGACCGTATAGCCTACGATCACGTCGGCATGTTCCAGCACATACAGCGCCTCCCCCGTCATCATGTCCTCCCTGCCCGGTCCTATGCCTACGATATAGATTTTGTTTGCCATAAAAGTATTCCTGCCTCTCCGCTCTGCCCTGCTGCTTCTACTGTCTGCTATCCCTGCCGCTTCCGCACCCGCCTTGCTGCTTCTACTGCCAATTATCCCTGCCGCTTCCACGCCCGTCTTGCCAACGCAAAAGTCATGCCGTTTTCGGTGCGCTTCGCACATATAAGCCGTCCGTCTTCCCCACAAGCCCTAAGCGCTGCCCGCTCACACACATTCGCGACACCCACTTGCTCTTTGACAAAAGAAGATTCCGTAAACTCCCCTTCTACCGCCTGCAATTCTTCCGCCGTATAGGTGCAAAAGGGAATATTTTCCTTTCTACACCAACATTCAATTCCTTGCTCCCCGCTTTTCACCGAAATAGAGGCGAGTGCAAAAACTTGTGAGACCGCGATCCCGTATTCGCTCAATTTTCCTCTGATAAAATGGTCTAACTCAGCGGCGCTCTTTCCCTTTCGACATCCAAGACCGATCGCATACTCTCTCGGCTGCAATATGACTGCCGCGTCAAATGCATCGTTCCCGGCTGTCACCACGATATCAACATACTGTGTGGGTGGATACGGTACTTTGTGTATATTTTCTGGCAGACCGCCGTTTTGCCCTCTATAACCTTCGCGCCACACCAGCCCGCTCTCATATCCCGGCTCGATGGACACGGTAATCTCCTCATCCGCCAACGCTTTGGAAGAAACCTTTGCAATTCCTTCCTTATTCAGAATGCAGAGGTCATTTTCCTTCGCAAACAGATCCACCGCAAACTTATCATTGAGATCGGTCGCCGTCGTAATGACCGGTTCCGCACCCGTTATCCTGCCAAGATACCGGGCAATCTCATTGGCGCCGCCCACATGTCCCGACAAGACCGGAATCACATATTTGCCTCGTTCGTCCATGACAAGCACCGGACTGTCGTGCAGTTTGTCCGTCAGGTAAGGTGCGATTGCCCTGACCGCAATTCCGCAGGCACCGATAAAAAGCATGGCATTCCTCTCCTGCATCTGTATCTTCGTCCACTCACGCACGGGCATTTCCCGAAAAGAGGTTTCTGCTTGTAATATTAATATGCATCCAGTTTGGTCACACTCACACAATTTTGCCGCAATGTCCTCCGCTAGCCGTTTCCCGTTTTCGGTAAAACTGATAATGCTTAGTTTCATAATAGATCACTCTTTTCTCCGTCGAAATTCCGTTGAAAAATCCGGATCGTACAACCTTGACCGCTCATAGCGGTTATGCGCAATCGCATCTCCGACTAACACCAATGCCGTTTTGGTAATGTTATGCTCCGCCGCCGCAGCATACAGCGTTTCCACGGTACAGAGATAGGTTTCCTCCTCCCGCCACGTTGCTTTGTAGACAAGCGCCGCAGGCGTGTCTGCGCGATAACCGCCCCGCATCAGCCGCCTGCTCAATTCTTCCAGCATTCCCGCACTCAGATAGATTGCCATGGACGCCCGATGCGCCGCAAGGCTTTCGATGCTTTCACTCTCCGGCACTTTTGTCCTGCCTTCCATCCTCGTAATAATCAGAGATTGGGAAATCCCCGGAAGAGTATATTCCAGATTCAAAGATGATGCCGCCCCGAAACACGCACTGACACCCGGACAGCTCTCATAAGCAATACCTTGTCTGTCCAGCTCGTCCATCTGTTCCCTGACCGCCCCGTAAATGCTCGGATCGCCCGTGTGAAGCCGTACCGTTGTCTTTCCTTCCGCTTCCGCCATGTACATGATCTGCAATACTTCTTGAAGCGTCAGTTCGGCACTGTTATGCACTTCACATCCTTTTGGGGCAAAAGAAAGCAGCTCCGGATTGACCAATGACCCGGCATAGATAATCACATCCGCGCGCTCAAGCAAACGCATGCCCCTTACCGTTATCAAATCGACCGCGCCTGTTCCCGCTCCAACAAAGTAAACCATTCCTGCGCCTCCTTACTCTTTGCCAATTCCCCATACCCGTTTGCATACAGAATACAATCTACTTTCAGCCTGCCGCCAGAACGGTTTTCCATGTAATAACAGATGCGCTCTGCGACGCGCTCCATCACCGGCTGTTGTTTTCCGCTCTCGATTAGAATCGGCAGCGCCTCCTCGGAAGTCGCACATTCCAGTATCCGGCATATCTGTTGAAGCTCAATCTGCTCCCTGACGCAAAAGGCGGCAAGAAGTTCCATCCTGCAATCCGCTTCTTTGGAATGGGTATTCATAATGCCGCCCGCGACTTTGATCAGCTTGCCAATATGACCCGTTATGAGCATCTTCTGAAATCCCGACTCCACTGCCATATCGATGGTCTCCCCGATAAAATTACCGCATTTTACGCTTCTGTCCAGATCGTAACCATAAGTCTTCTGCATAAAATCCATCCCGTAATTACCCGGTGAGACTGCCACATAATCAAAACCCTCTTCTTTTCTCTGGCGCAGCTGAAGCCGGATCGTCTCAAGGACTGCCCGGCTGCTCATCGGCTCCACGATACCGCTTGTCCCCAGAATCGATATGCCGCCCACGATACCGAGTTTCGGATTAAACGTGCGCTCCGCGAGTTTTGCCCCTCCCGGCGCCGAAATCTCAATCTTAAGACCGCCCGTATAATCCGTGATCTGACAGACTTCCATGACTTCTTTACAAATCATTTCCCGTGGGACATGGTTGATTGCCGCATTTCCTACCGGCTGATCGAGTCCCACCCTGGTAACTCTCCCGATTCCTTCCCCACCCTCAATCGTAAGCTGCGGCTGACGCGTATCACAGTCGCTCATATAAGAAACCTTGGCATAAATCCATGCGCCTGTCGTAAGATCGGGATCGTCGCCGCCGTCTTTTTGTACGGCGCAGCTTACCTCGTTCTCCCCGCGCTGAATATCCATAATCTGAGCCGTATAAGGAATCCCCCTGGGAGTCTCGATGGTAATCTGATTCTTTTTGCTGCCTGTCAGCAGCATGTAAGCCGCGGCTTTTGCCGCCGCAGCCGCACAGCTTCCGGTGGTAAAACCGTACCGCATAATATACTTCCTCCCTAAGATTCTATCGGCGCGTCATCTGATATAAGACCGCATTACAGATTGCCGCCGCCACATTGCTGCCGCCTTTTCTCCCTACATTGACAATGTACGGAATATTGGTTGTCAATATTCGTTCCTTCGCCGCCACCACATTCACGAACCCCACCGGAACGCCGATGATAAACGCAGGTTTCCAGCCGTCTTTCCCGATCATCTCATACAGTTTCAACAGAGCCGTCGGCGCGTTGCCAATCACAAAAATGACCGGTTTATCGATTGCCGCCGCCTTTTCCATACTGACAGCCGCCCGCGTCATACTCCTTTGCTTCGCCATAAGCGCAACATCTTCATCCGCCATGAAGCAGTATGCTTGTCCGCCGAACCCAGCCAGCGCCTTCTTGTTGATCCCCGCCAATGCCATATTGGTATCCGTCACGATATCCGCACCATTTTGGAGCAACCGCATCAATATTTCCACAGCGCCTTCTGAAAAACGGAGTGTTTGCGCATAATCAAAATCTGCGCTTGTGTGAATGACCCGCTTTGTAATCATTTCCTCTTCCGGCAAAAGGCGAATGCCCCTTTCTAGAAGTTCCCTGTTTATGATCTCGAAACTACGCTTCTCAATCTCATCCGGCTGTAAATATTCGATGGAATCCACTTGCAATCCCTCACAATTCATTTAACAAAATCTCGTTTTCTTCTCTGTCTTTAACCGCAATTCGATAATACCCTCTACTCAATCCTCTGAAATTCGCACAATCCCTGATCAAGATACCTTTTGCCAGCAGCCTGTCGTATAGTGTTTCATACAGGCTTTCGTCTGACGCTTCATGAGATTTTTCAGAAAACTTTTCCTGGAACTTTTCACTGAACTTTTCCTGTGATTTTTCCCGTAATTTTCCCTGCTCTCTGTGCAGATGTTCTTCACAGTAAATCAAAATAAAATTTGCCGCAGATGGAAATACGGTATATCCTTTCTCTTTTAGTTTCCCTGCCAGATATTCCCGTTCTGTCCTGACATAACGTTCCGTCGCTGCGACAAACTCCGTCAACCCTACACATACACGTCCCGCCTCCTGTGCAAAAACAGACAAGTTCCACTCCGGAAGCTGTCCTTCGATCTTGCGAAGAAGCGCACCGTCGCTGCACACCAGATAGCCCAGCCGGACACCAGGAATCGAGAAAATTTTCGTAAACGCCCTTGCCAGAATCAGATTCCCAAACCGTCCGCACTCAGAAATCACAGATGCCTCCCTGCCGCAAAATTCAATAAAACACTCATCCAGCACGACATAGATTCCTCTGTCCCTGCAATACTCCAATATGCTTATGACCTCTTCCCTGTCCATGAGATGCCCCGTGGGATTGTTGGGGTTTGCCAGGAAAAGCAATTCCACATCCTCTGTCAGCGCCGAATAGAAATCTTTGGTCAAACGAAAAGCATCTTCCCGCCACATCTCATAATAAACGATTTCTCCGTCCATCGCCAAAGCCGCATGTTCATATCCATAAAAAGACGGGACCGGTATCACAGTCTTCTTCGGTCGGATTGCATGTACCACTGCCATCAAAAGTTCCGACGCACCGTTTCCGAAAAGAAGAGTCTCCTCCGGCACTGACAGCCAATCAGCGACCGCTTTTTTCAGTGCTTCCGACTCCGGATCGGGATACCTGCCGCATTGCCGGACAGCATCATGAAGCGCCCGCTTCACATCAGCCGGCGTACCGAGAGGATTGGTATTGATGGAAAAATCGAGTTTTATGTGATTTCTGTAAATATCGCCGCCATGGATTATGGTCATCAAAAAATCTCCTGCAATATTGTTGGATAGGATTCGGACAGCAAAAGCCCTATATCATAAGTTGAGAATGCAACTTGCATACAATCATTCCGCAAAGGCACAACATTTCGCACAACCATGCCGTCCCATACATCAAATGATTGGCACGTCTGATATCTTCGTATTCTATCGCGCGGAATGCATCACCGATGTACGGTTTTGCCACGGTTTTACCGAAGTAAACCGCATCTCCGGCAAGCCGGATGCCGAGCGCGCCGGCGCACACTGATTCTGTCTGGGCGGAGTTGGGGCTGGCGTGCTTTCTGCGATCTCGCCGGTAAATGGAAAATGCTCTCTTAGCAGAATAATATTCTACAGCATCCTTACTTGTCGAAAAATTTTTCCCGATCTGACTTCCACGGAAAAGGAATGTCGCCGCAATCATGAGATATGCGCTGATTCTCGCCGGAATATAATTCACAAGGTCATCCAGTCTTGCCGCCGCCCTGCCAAAATATAAATACGTGTCATTTCGATACCCTATCATGGAATCCATTGTATTGACCGCTTTATAGAAAAAGCCGAGTATAGGGCCGCCAAAGGCAAGGTACAACATCGGCGCGACCACTCCGTCGGATGTATTCTCCGCCACGGTCTCGATCGCCGCTTTCGCGATTCCTTCCGCATCCAGACAATCCGTATCCCTGCCAACGATCATGGATACCGCCATTCTTGCCCGTTCAAGATCGCCCTCTTTTAACCGGTGATAGACTTTCATGCTCTCGACTTTCAAACACTTTGCTGCAAGAATCTGATAAGTCATCCAGGTTTCCACCGCCAGTCCCAGATAAGGATGCAGAAGATACGCCGCCAGAAGAGGAATTACAGCCGCCTCAACACAGATAAGCACGGTCACTACGAGCACGATTCCCTGGCGCATCTCAATTTGGTTTTTATTTTTGTATTGATTACTTCTTATCGTATTCACATCTTTATTTCTTCGCAATCTGCTTTCGATTCCCACGATCAGCTTACCGATAAGCCTGACCGGATGCGGAAGCCAATAAGGATCGCCAAACACCAGATCCAGCAGAAACCCCGCAAAAAATGCAACGATGTGGTATCTCATACCCGTTTCCAACCTTTCATACTACACAGAAACCCTTCGCCATTTTGCACCTGATAATCGTAGTAACCATTGCCACAGTATTCTCCAAGCAACGCCATAATCGTTCCGCCATGGACGATTATACCTGCAAGTGCATGTCGCTCTTCCATGACCTCCCTCTTTGCTCTCGTGGTTCGATTCTCCGTTACAAAGATTCTCGCCACCATGGATAACTCCGTCACTGCCGCTTCCCCCATCCTCAGTTCCCCACACATTCTGGCAAACCCTTTCTTACACCGTGCAAGAAACTTTTCCCTGCCTTCCCCCTCCGGAAAGGGCAGTCTTCCACCGCTGTCGATCCACGTCTGATATTCTGAATCGTCTTTCAAGTCCTCATAATTTCTATATTCAAACCGCCCGAAATCCGTCTCGCTCCACTCCGGTATCACCATCGGCTGAAGATTTGGATAAAGGATTTGCGCCGTCTGCAGACATCGCTTCATCGGGCTGGTAAACAAATTCTCAATCTGCGGATAAATCCCCCGCCTTTTCTGTGCCATAAGCTCCTTGATTCCCTGTTTGGAAAGCCCTTCATCTGTTTTTCCTAAATATCTGCGTTCCTCATTCGCCTTCGTCGCGCCATGCCGGATAAACGCCAGCATCACTTGATCGTCTGTCCGATTCCGCATATGACCCGCTCTACTCCTTCCGCCCTGTCTGCAAGTTGTATGAGAATCCTTCCCAAGCGTTCCCTGTATTCTCTTTCCATAGGATCGACAGGTACAATCCCGTTCCCGACCTCGTCGCTGATCACAATACAGTCGTCAAACTGCCCGACAAGCGTCCAAATTTCCTCTTCCGGGATTCCACCTTCCAGAAGACGTTGTCTGACCCAGCTATGCAGGTGGTTGATAACCACCGTTCCCATTCCTGTCTTATCGGCACACAAGCCTGCATCCCACACTGCGTCTTCCTGCAAATGATACTTTTGCAACACATATTCCAGCTTCCCCTGCGCATATCCGCCGATCACCAATCTCATACCATTCTCCTTCTGATCGCACTGCTTTGTCCCTGCTCTAGTAGATGCTTCGCCCGCATCCCACAAAGATGCTCAACCAAGATTCTGCACTACCGCCACTACAGCAACCATGCACGTCTCACACAACACCACAAAATATCCAGCCGTATCTCCGGTGACGCCGCCAAATTCCTTTTGGCTGCGCCGGTAATAATATCCCATCGAAAGCAATGCCGCCGCCACAGCAGAAAGTCCTGCCGGAACGGAACATGCAAGCATAAACCCGGCACAGAGAAAGCTCTGTACATACAGCATGCCTTTTACAACTCTCTTCTGTGCGCGGTCCGCAAAGAGATAGAGCGTGCCGTCTTTTCTGGCAAGTGGAAAAGAAACAGCCCCGAGCCCGGAAAGACACCGCGACAGGCAAAATCCGGCGCACACGATTTTCAGCAGAGCATCCTCTCTGATCTCCGAAAGTGCACCGAGCCAAATCAGCCCAAACAGCGCAAGCATGATAACCGCGAATGCGCCGATATGAGAATCTTTGAGGATTTCCAATTTGCGCTCTTTCGTCTGATAAGAGTGCAGTGCATCCATCGTGTCCAGAAAACCGTCCACATGAAAGCCACCTGTAATAAAAAACGGAACAGCCACACCCACCGCCGCACGACACAGATCCCCCACAGAATAAAACACGCACACACGATGCCAAAAACAAAGGCAGACCCCGATCACTGCCCCAATCCATGGAAAAAAGCAGAATGTATACCGCATATCTTCCTCTTTCCATGCAAACTGCGGAACCGGAATTTGGGAATAAACGGAAAACGCTATCAAAAAAGATTTTATTAGCCGCATATCGATCGCCCATGTTCTTTGATGGTAATCGGAATCCCCGCCACAACTTCTATGACTCGGTCAGCCATCCTTGCAAGTTCCCGGTTCACCCGTCCCATGACGCGGAGATATGCCATGGTCGGTTCGTCATAGCAAACGCCATCCTCGAAGACGTTGTTCGTCACGATGACAAGATGTGTCGTCCCATCCGCCAGCTCCTTCACTTCTTGTATGATCTTGTCCACGGCTTCTGACTCGGATTTCGGTGCTGTCCCCGAAAACATTTCATTTGCTGCCAGATTCGACATACACTCTAAGAGGACGATTCGTTTTCCGATGTTCATTTTGTCAAGCGCCCTGTTTACGTCCGTTGCCTGCTCCAACGTGACAAACCCTTTGCCATCTCTTAATCTTTTGTGCCTTTCGACTTTCTTTCGCCCTTCTTCATCGAAAATCTGCATCGTCGCCAGATAATACTTCCCCGCATTCTGCAATGCGGCATCTCGTGAGACAGACAATTCGACCACGCTGCTTTCCTCACTGTTTTCCATACGCTCTTCCAAACACTCTCCAAAAAGTAAATCCGCCGTCTTTTCCGCGTACTCAGATTTCCCGCTGCCGCTGCCGCCGACCACCAATACCATCATGTCCGTGTATACCTCTCATACTGCTCCAACTGAACATCTGCAAAAAGAGTCCCATTATGGTAGACTTCTAACACCAAATCAAGCAATGCCATCATCATGACCGCTCCCGTGCCTTCCCCTAACGCCATCTGACCATCTATGACGGGCATCAATCCTAACGTTTTCACAAGACGACCGACCGCCGGTTCCCTGCCTTGATGGGACGCGATCAGATAACGCACTGTCCCCGGCACGATCCGCTCGGCAAGAAGTGCCGCCGTCATGCTGATCACACCGTCCAGCACCACCGGGATATGGTAAAGCGCGCCGCCGATGCAGATTCCCGCAAGTCCAGCAATATCCAATCCGCCAACTGTCTCAAGGATACGCAAAGGCTCCGCCCCGATAAGCTCATACTCTTCAATGGCATCCGCAATAATCTGCCTCTTATGCGACAACTTCCCATCATCGAGACCGGCGCCCCGTCCGGTCACACTGTCTGCATCACACTGCAATAACGCTGCCGCCACCGCACTGCTCGTTGTCGTGTTGCCGATTCCCATCTCCCCCGTCGCAAGCAGCCGATAGCCTTTGTCCTTACAGGCGGACACCGTTTCGATCCCCGTCAGAATGGCGCGGACCGCCTCTTCCTCCGTCATGGCAGGCTCTTTGTTGAAATTCCTCGTCCCACGACAGATTTTGCAGTCAAGCACTCCCGCTATGGGTTCTCCATAGTTTATGCCGATGTCTATCGGAATCGTGTCCGCGCCGATGCCCGCCGCCATTCTTCCCACCGAAGATAGCCCCCGCCCCATCTGCCGCGCCACCGCTATGGTAACTTCCTGCCCCGACTGGCTGACCCCTTCTTCCACGATCCCGTTATCCGCGCACATGATGACAACCGCTTTCCGGGAAATGTCGATCTCGTCCGACCCTGTGATCGCACCAATCTGTGCAGTGATCGGCTCGAATCTTCCCATCCCGTCAAGGGGTTTGGCGATGCCGTCCCAGTTTTGCAGGACTTTCCTGTAAATATCCTGATCGGGCGTATCGATCGCAAGCCTCTGCAACGCCTCTTTCGTATAGCATTTCCGATCGCCGTCCATGTCGCCGTCATAAGCGTGCTTCCCGAAGCATTCCATAGATCTCCTCCATATTCAGACATTCCGACAAAATATCCGCCAGCTTATCATATTGCCTGTCCTTAAAATCTGCATAGTCTTCACAAACATCCGTCTCCACGTAGACATTTTTCTTCTCCGCCAATGCATGGACCAAAGCGGCGGCGGTCTCACCTTTATCAAAAATACCGTGGACATAGGTGCCGTACACATCTTTTTCCCCGGAAAAGAAAACCTGTTCTCCGTCCGTCTGCGCCGTCCGCCCCATATGGATCTCGTAGCCCTCAAACGCAAGCCCGGAAAGCGCCGAGAAAATCCCTTCCACTCTGCCAAACTTCCCGTGCACCTGCCTGCGTACTTTTGACGAATAAAGGCGAGTCGTTGCGGGAAGCAGTTCCATTCCGATCATCATGCCCCCGGATTCTACCCTGTCCGGATCGGCAATCATTATGCCTAGCATCTGATAGCCGCCGCAGATTCCGCAGATGGGAACTTTCCCTGCCAGCTCTTTTACCCTTGCCTCCAATCCATTTTCGCGCATCCAGCTTAAATCACTCATCGTATTCTTGCTGCCAGGCAGGAAAATAAGATCTGGCGTTCCCAGATCCCACACCGAATCCACATAGCGCACGGACACGTCTGGTATCTGTTCAAAGACATTAAAATCCGTAAAATTGGAGATTCTCGGATAACGAATAACCGCTATATCGATCATACTCTTTCCATTCCTGTGAAACCGCTCCGTCAGACTGTCCTCGTCCTCCAGAGCAATGTCCATATACGGTATCACGCCGCGCACCGGAATGCCGCCTTTTTCCTCTAAAATCTGAATACCCGAATCAAGCAGAGACGCATCGCCTCTGAATTTATTGATGATAAGCCCCTGCACGCGCGCCCTCTCGTCCGGCGTAAGCAGCATCAGCGTCCCCAAAAGCTGTGCGAACACGCCACCCCGATCGATATCACCCACCAGAAGTACGGGAGCGTCCACCATATCCGCCATACCCATGTTGACGATGTCATTCTCCCTCAGATTGATCTCCGCTGGACTGCCCGCGCCTTCGATCACGATGATATCCGCCGACTCCGCCAGTGTGCAGAATGCCTTTTTGATATCGGGAATCAGCTCCTTTTTATAAGAAAAATATTCCCTCGCGCTCATGTTCCCGATTACCTGACCACCAACGATCACCTGTGACCCGATATGGTCCGTCGGTTTTAACAAAATTGGATTCATGCTAACCGACGGTAGCATTCCTGCCGCCTCCGCCTGCATTGCCTGCGCCCGTCCCATCTCCAGCCCTTCCTTGGTAACAAACGAATTGAGCGCCATATTCTGTGATTTAAAAGGCGCCGCCCGATATCCGTCCCGCCTCATAATCCTGCACAATCCCGCCACCAGAAAACTCTTTCCAGCCCCCGACATGGTTCCCTGAACCATAATGACCTTTGCCATAATGCATCATACCTCTTCATAAGATGTAAATTTTCCGAAACTTTCCGATTCTCACGATACGGGGCTAAAATCTTCCGATCTGCCTGACATACGCCGACAGCCTTTCGTTGCCCACAAACTCTTCTTTGCGGATATCAAACAACCGCTCGATGAAATCCGGTTCAAACACTTCCTGCGGTGTGCCAAACCGCTCCGTATACTCCCCTTTCAGACACAGAATCTTGTCAGAGACGATCTTCGCAAGTTCCAGTTCGTGCAGCGACATGATGACCGTCAGCCCTTTTTGCTCTCTAAGTTCCTGCAGAATTGAGAGAAATTCCAATTTATAGCGGATGTCCAGATAGGAAGTCGGCTCGTCCAATATCACGATCTCCGGCTCCTGACAGATGGCTCTCGCCAGCATGACCCGCTGTTTCTGCCCGTCACTTACCCGGTTAAAATCCTGCCCGCCGATATCCGCAACCTGCGTCAGTTCCATCACCTCATCGACAATCTGCTCATCCTCTGCAGACAACCGTCCAAACCATCCGGTATACGGATACCGCCCCGTCGCGACCACATCCCGGCAGCTCTGCATCTGTGTCCGGATTTTTTCTGTAAAAACCACCGACATCTTCTTCGCCAGTTTTACCGGCGCCATCTGACTTAGAACATCGTCCCCAAGATACGCCGTTCCCCCGACGAGTTCAAGCTGGCTTGCAATACTTTTTAACACCGTGGACTTGCCCGCGCCGTTGGGACCGATCAGGCTTAAGATTTCCCCCTTTTGCAAAGCGATCTCGATCTCCTGTATCAAGGGCTTATGATCGTACCCTACGCACATTTTTTTCGTGGAAAAATAGTAGTCTGCCATATTCTCACCTGCCGCCATGACTCTGCTTTCTCAAATCCGAAATTCACACGCGGTTTTCCCTGCGCTTCGTGATGATCCAGAGTACCACCGGCGCGCCGAAAACTGCCGTCACCGTACTGATGCTTAACTCCGTCGGTGCAAGAAACGTCCTTGCCAGCAGATCGCAGAACAGGCAGAAGACACTTCCGCCAAGAAAACAGGCTGGTATCATCCGGATCGGTTCTGCCGAGCCAAGAAGTTTCTTAACCAGATGCGGCACCGCGATACCGACAAAGGAAATCGGACCCGCAAACGCCACGATGCACGCCGACAGGATACTGGAAAAAATCACGATACATACCCGCAAAAGCCTAAGATTCACCCCCACATTCCGCGCATAGGCGTCTCCCATCTGATAAGCGGAAAGCGGCTTCGACATCAGAAAAACAGCGATAAAAGCCACAGCGACCACCACCGCCATAACCCTGACATTCTCCCATGTGATCCCCGAAAAACTTCCCCGCGACCAGTTATGAAGGTTCACGATATCCGCATCGTCCGCAAACGTCACGACCAGTTCCGTCACCGCCGAGCAGATATAGCCAATCATCACGCCGCTGACGACTAACATCGACATACTGTTCACCCTGCGCGACATGAGAAGCACGAATCCCATCGACAGCATTGCCCCGGCAAACGCCCCGAAAACCATCTGTGCCGATGTCACCCTGGCTGACCTTCCCATAAGAAAAACCATCAGAAGCGCAACCGCCATCTTCGCCCCCGACGAGATCCCCAGAACAAACGGTCCTGCAATGGGATTATGAAAAAAAGTCTGCAAAAGATATCCCGCCAAGGCAAGCGCGCCGCCGAGTATCCAGACCGCCGCCGCCCTCGGAAACCGGATATCCCATAGAATCCTCTCAATCGTCCCGCCGCTTTCCCGTCCCGTAAGCGTCCTTACGATATCCGCAGGCGCAATCTTCACGCTCCCGATACAGATATTCAACAGCAGAAAGAATACCGCGCCAACCGCAAGCAAAATGAAAGCCGCAACATATCTGGATTTCCTGTTTTCATACATACGGTTCACGCTGCCTTTCTGTAAACTCTGATGTTCCTCCGTGCCGGTTCGTATCCCCCCCCCAAAAGGACCGATGCCAAATCCTACTCCAAACGGAACAGATAATGCATTTCTCCCGTCTCTCCTTGAAGCATCTTGTGAATATCCTCGATCAGATAGCCGATCGACAACGACTGCTGGTACATGTCATTCGTGGTACACCAGACGTTTCCTTCTTTCACCGCCCGAAAGTCCGCCAATACCTCACACTTGTCAAGCAGTTCTTCCACACTCCCGACACCGCCGTCGATGGAACTGTTGTAGATCAGATAATCTGCATCTTTCGCCCCCGCATAAAACTCTTCCACCTGAATATTCACGGTCGAACGCTTTGTATCGGGATCGCCCAAATCCTCAAAAATATAGTTTCCGCCCGCAAGTTCTATCATTTTCGGAACATAATCGGACGACTGCCGCACCTGTACAAGACCGTTCGACGTGATAAAAAAGAAAGCTACCGTCTGCCCTGTACCCTCCTTGCCGCCCACCCGTTCAAGAACTGCCGTCTGTTCCGCAAAGATCCGCTCCGCCTCCTCTTCCCTACCGAGAAGCGCACCATAGAATTTCACCCACTCCACCCTGCCAAACGGATGGGATTCATAGCTGGAATAATCGATCATGGCAGGGATACCAAACTCTTCCAATTTCTCCACCACCTCTGGCGCATGGGAAATCATCATATTTTCTATGGCAAGTTTACACCCCTTAGAGACGATCAGTTCATAGTCGGGTTTGTCATATTTGCCCGCATAGAGCATATCCCCTCTTTCCATGGCTTCCCTTGCCTCTTCGATATACCAGCCGTCCGCTTTCTGTCCGGAAAAGGCAATCGCCTTCATTCCGTTCAGTGCACGAAACATATCCATTACCGAAGACGCCACCAGATAAATGTCTTCGATTGGTCGATGGAGTATTACGAGCTTATCCGTTTCCGGTTCTTGGTTACGGTTTTCTAACATCTCTGACATTGCTGACGTTCCTGTCACTTCTGTCATTTCTGTCCGTTCCGATAAATGCCATAGTTCCTGCAATTCGGATAACTCTGGTATCGGCTCCCCTTCCGGCACAATCAAAAATCTTGCGCCGTCCATGGTCGTCGTAAGCAGAGTATAACCACCCTCATAGTAATCTACCGTGAAATTCTCGGCATATTGCAATTCCATGCTATGATCATAGATGAACCGTGGGGCTTCTACCGTTTCCATCCGCGTTTCTGTTTCCACCCGTGTTTCTGTTCCCGCCTGTGTTTCTGTTCCCGTCCGCGACTCTGCTTCCATCTGCGATTCCGCTTCCGTCTGTGATTCCGCTTCATAATCTAGTTTTGTTTCCAGTCCTGCTTCGTAATCTGCATCCGCCCGCGTTCCGCTTCCTGGACTATGGCTGAGGAGCGCATTTCCACAACCTGAAAGTCCCTGCAACCCTACGAAAGCAAGTGTAATTATAATTAACTTTATACTTTTTTTCATCTTAACATCTATTCTTTATATCTATTTCTACATCGATTCCGATTCGGATATCAAAAACTTTTTCACTAAACGTTGGCTGGCAGATTGCACAAAAAGTTCACGCAGTTGTCTTGTGAAGGAGACTGAGATTTTCTTAGTATTCCGTCTATTACACAGCAATTTCGGGACATGGATGTCCCGAAAAACCCGAATCGCGCATGGATGCGCGT
>JAMPGN010000057.1 GCA_023663915.1 Eubacterium sp.
GAATAATATCCGGTTTCTCCTCAATCCCGTCCAAAACTTTCAGCACATCACCCGCCATAAATTCACAATTATGTAAACCATTCAACTCCGCATTCTTCCTCGCCGCTTCCACCGCCTCTTCCACGATCTCCACGCCGATCACCTTCCCGGCTATGGGCGCCATCAACTGTGCAATCGTTCCGGTACCACTGTAAAGGTCATAGACGATCTTCCCATGAAATGTTGTTTTTCCTGACATAGATTCTTCCGACTCCGTACATTCAGAATTTCCCTCGCCTTCTATTTCTTCTCCTTCTCTTTCTCCCCGTCCTACCGTTTCAATATATCCCGCAATATACTCTCCCGCCGTCTCAATATATCCTGCAATATACTCCCTCGCCGTCTCATAGAGCACTTCCGCACCGAGGCTGTTTGTCTGGAAAAAGGAAAACGGTGAGATCTTGAACTTTAATCCCAAGAGCTCTTCATAGAAAAAATCCTGCCCATACAAAATTCTCGTCTCATCACTCTGCACCACATCAGCCACCGCATCATTTCTCGTATGCAGAATACCGACAATCTTTCCCGACAGATTCAGAGCCAAAAGTTTCTCTGTCATACCGTTTAAAATCTCTTCCTCCTCCACACATACTTCCTGTGTGATACCATCCTGCCAGTCCCGTAGCTCCTCTTCCTGTGCCTGCCCTGTCCACTCTGCCGTCTGTGTCGTCGTCACAAGTGCAATTAATATCTCTCCCGTTTTCGCAGCCTTGCGGACAAGCAAATGCCGCAGATATCCGGTATGCCGCAGCCGATGATAGAAACGAATCTTTAATCCTCTCTCCTGCAACCGGGCAAAATAATCCCTGACGCATTTTAAAATACTGCGATAGTCTTCGTCCACGATCTGACAATCCGTTACCGACACGATATCATAGAAACTGCCTCTCCTGTGCATTCCCAGTGCAAGCGGTCCATCCTTCATCTCGTCACCAAAAGAAAATTCCATCTTATTTCGGTAGCCAAAGCAGACGGGACTTGCCTTGATACCCTCAAACTGCCATCCGCCCTGCTGTCCTAGTACGCCGTTCAGCAGTTTTTTTACCTGTTCTTCTTTGATCTTCAACTGTTCTTCGTATGGCAATGACAAATAGGTGCAACCACCACAGATGCCAAAATGCGGACATGGGCTGCCACACTCCGCCGCTGAGGACGCGAGCACTTCTAACAGCCGTCCTTCCGCTTTACCTTTCCGCACTTTGTTGACTGCACACCGCACTTTCTGCCCCGGCAAAGCATTCTTGACAACGCAAACCCCTTCTTCTGTTTCCACGATCCCTTTATTGGGAAAATCCACTCTCTGTACGATTCCCTCGATCACCTGTCCCTTTTTCATTTCTTACCTCAATACCTTTCCTGCCGTTCGCAACCCCATATCCATACTGACACAAAACACACTACAAAAGCGGGATGCACATCAACACCCCGCTTTAAGTTTACATAACATTATTACAAGCCCATAAACCTACACTTTTCATCAAACCACGAAACAAATACATCACATATTCAGACTTTTATTCTTCTGCTTTAGCAGCCTCGTCCTCTTCTTCATCCTCAAAGAAGTCATCGTCAAAATCTTCATCAAAGTCATCGTCGAAATCTTCCAGATAATCCGGTTTCAGATAACGGTACACTGCATATGCGATAGCCGCGACTGCCGCAACCGCACCAATAATCGCCAGCACCCACAGCAGAGTGTTGCATTTCTTCTCTTCCACTTCTTTCTTTTTGCCTAAGATTTCGTTCACTCCGGCATTCTCAAGTATATCTTCCAATTTATTTACAATCTCTTTCTTGCTCATAGTAACATCCTCTCTTTCTTTTGCTTAGATCTGTATAAAATTATTATTATTTATAATATACCACTTCTCCAAACTTTTTACTATAACAAATTTATAAAAAAAGAATAAATCCTACTTGTGAGTTTTACTTCGCAAACACGAAAACAAAATTTTATCTTATGGAAAGAAAAAATTCCGTTCCGGATTCCATCTCCGCCGGATAAATGATGACCAATTTTTGTTTTAAAAAAGGACTCATCGCACTTCTTAATCTGTCCGGCTCTACAATCTCATGAAATTGCTCCTTATCCCGCGCCAGAATAAAGATTAACTTGCTTCTGGCGTGAAATTTCTTGAGATACTCCATAAGCTCTTCCGTGTTTCCGGCATGACCCGACTCGTACTCCTCAAAAAAAGTTCCCATCTGGACATAAGCGGATGCCACATTCTGCGTGCATATCCCTTTTGCACCCCACATAACCATATTCAGGCGTACATTGCGGAAAATATCACTCTGTCTCTTACACGAACTTATGATATCCACGCAAAGCGCCCTGATGGTTTCCCGGTCAAACGTGCAGTCCACGACGACCGCCATCTCCAGGATACCGCCCCTATAGTTGCCCGGCACATGCAGTACACGGTCGATCTGATTATGCAACTGTAAATTTCTTACCGGCGTCAGAGACATCGGACACTTCTCCTTCCCCTATCGGACAGGCTGTTTCTCATACTTTTTTCAATTTAGCGAAACCCGCGTACATGATCTTCTGTCCCGCCTCGTCAAATGCCACCGTCACCTGGGAATCGCGCGGACCTGGCTCGATCTTGAGCACCGTGCCTTCCCCGTAACGCATATGCCGCACCCTGTCGCCCACACCATATTCCAAAGTTTTACTCCCAGCAGGTTCAAGCGTCACCGCACCAATTCCCTGGGACGCCCTTGCAATATAAGGCTGGTTCTCAACCGCCGTGCGCTTCGGTCTTACCACCGCCCTGGGTTTTGCCATCACTGTCGACTCCGGCTTCCTCCCGAATCCGCTCCCAGGCTGCTCTGACCGCACCGTCTCCTCTAAGCCTGTACCAGGAGTTATTTTATCAAATATCGTATCCGGTATCCGGCGGTAGGAAGACTGTACCATTACAGGAGACTTTTCTTGATACTCTCTGACCTTCTGCACCGGCGGTTTATCGTCCATGAGTTCCGGCGGAATCTCCTTGATAAAACGGCTGACCGGATTATACTGCGTCTCCCCTCTGATCATGCGCTGTTTCGCATAGGTGATCGTCAGATCGCTCTTCGCCCTCGTGATACCCACATAGGCGAGCCGCCTTTCCTCCTCGATCTCCATCGGGTCATCGGACATGATCGTCATATAACTCGGAAAAATACCGTCCTCTAACCCCGCCAGATAAACATGTGGAAACTCCAATCCTTTGGCGGAGTGAAGCGTCATCAGAAGTACCCTGTTATCGCCTTCATCGACACGGTCAATATCGGCAACCAGCGCCACTTCCTCTAAAAACTCACTCAGCATCGGCTCATCGTGCGTCTCCTCGTAAGCCACCACTTTACTGATGAACTCGTCAATATTTTCAATACGATCCGCCGCATCTTCCTCGTTGGACTCCTCAAGTTCTTTCACATATTCGGTCGTTTCCAGAATATCCTTCACCAGTTCCGACAGACTGTAAAATTCCTGTTTGCTGCGGAATGCCTGTATCAGCGTGACAAAGGGCTGTAACTTGGACGCGCTTCTGCCGATGGTCATGATCTGATCCGCCTCCCGCAGCGCATCATAGAAGCTGATCCGCCTGCTGTCCGCATAGTCTTGAACGCGCACGATCGTAGTCATGCCGATCCCTCTTCTGGGAACGTTGATGATACGTTTGACCGCCACATCATCGCGCCCGTTGTCGATGGTTTTCAGGTACGCCAGAATATCTTTGATCTCTCTTCTTGCATAGAAATTCGTGCCGCCGATCACATTGTAGGGTACGCCTTCCATGATAAAGCGCTCTTCCAGCAGACGCGCCTGTGCGTTGGTCCGATACAGCACGGCACAGTCGCCATACTCTGCCTCCCCGTCACGGTTTTTCTTAGCCACATCACTGGCGATATACTCCGCTTCCTCATAGGCGGTATCAAACTGCCGTAGATGAATGCGATTTCCTTCCTGCTGCTTTGTCCAAAGCCTCTTGTCCTTGCGCCCCCTGTTATTCCTAATCACGGCGTTCGCGGCATCCAGGACGTTCTGTGTGGAACGATAATTCTGTTCCAGCTTGATCACGCACGCTTGCGGATAAACCTTCTCAAAATCGAGAATATTACGGATATTCGCACCACGAAACTTATAGATGGACTGATCGTCGTCCCCCACCACGCAGAGATTGTGGTATTTGTCCGCCAAAAGCCTGATCAGTTCAAACTGCGCCGTGTTCGTGTCCTGATACTCGTCCACCATAATATAGCGGAAACGTTCCTGATAATTATTAAGGACCTGGGCATCCGCCTTAAAGAGCTCTACGGTCTTCATAATCAGATCGTCAAAATCCAACGCATTATTTTTATGTAAGACCGCCTGATACTCCTTATACGCTTGGGCGATCCTGCCGCCGTTATAGTCAAAAGAGTTCTGCATCTCATACTGCAAGGGATCAATCAGCTCATCCTTCGCTGAGGAGATCGCGTTCAAGATCGTGCGTTCTTTCAATGTCTTGGTATCGATCTGCAGTTTCTTGCAGATTTCTTTCATCACGCCCTTCTGGTCGTCCGTGTCATAGATTGTGAAATTATTATCATATCCGAGCCTGTCGATATATCTTCGCAGTATCCGCACACACGTAGAATGGAATGTGGATACCCATACCTGTTCCGAACCAAAGCCGACGATCTTATCGACACGCTCACGCATCTCCCCAGCCGCCTTATTCGTAAAAGTGATCGCCAGAATCTGGTAAGGGTTAACTCCCTCCTGATCGATCAGGTAGGCTACCCTGTGCGTAAGCACCCTGGTCTTGCCCGATCCGGCGCCCGCTAGAATCAGCACAGGGCCCTGCGTCTGCATGACAGCCTGTTTCTGTTTGTCGTTTAAAGTGTCATATATACTCATTGGTCGTCCTGCCTAAATTAATTGATTTCCGCAATTTCCGCAAAACTTAGACCCTGTCGTGGGCGTTCCGCAATTCGGACAGAATTTCGGACCTGCACCGCCGGATGCTGCCTGCTGTGCCTGTGCGCCTGTCTGTATCTGAACATTCCCACCGCCTAAATTCATCTGGTTTACCATCTGTTGTCCCATCGCCATACCCATCTGCAATCCTACCATATCGGACGCGAGACCGCTGCCGCCACGACTGCCTTTCGCCATGCCGTCCGCCGCCGCCATCTGGGTATACTTATTCATATCGCCCACCATGGACTGTGCTGCCGCCTTTTCCTGCATCTTCTTGATCTCTTCCGGATAGGAGAAACTCTCGATTGTAAAATCAGAAATGCCGATACCAAGTTTACGCATATCCATATCCAGATCGGATTCGATCCCTTTTGCGATGTTTCTGGCATCTGCCTGAAGGTTGAACATATCCCTGCCTTCCCTGCTGATCCAGCTCATCAACAACTGGTCGAGACTTGCAATGATACGCTCCTTAACGTCATCGACAGTATAAGTCTGCCGGATACCCGCCAATTTCTCAATCACAACATCGTGTTCTACGATGCGGCAGTTAAACGTACCGAAGGCACGAACCGGCATACCGCCCGGAAGCCCCGGCGCCTGCAGATTAATAGCGTTCTTCGTCCCCCATTTCACCAGAAGTTCCTTGGTGTTGATAAAAAGAACCTCCGCACGCAGCGGCGTGTTAAATCCAAATTTAAAACTTCTCAAAGTGGTCAGAAACGGAAGAATCTCCGACTCGATATCATAATCCCCGTCGTCCTCAAAAATTCCTTCCACCCTGCCGTTATATAAGAAAATAGCGTCCTGACCGGGACGTATTATCAGTCTCGATCCTTTCTTGATCTCCTGATTCTGCCATTTATAGAACAACACGCCCTCGCCGCTCTCGTTCCATTCCACTAAGTTAGAAAACTGATTTTTAAAAAAAGCCATGATTGCCCTCCAACGCCTTTGCTCCTTACATACCCATTTCCGCTTTTAACTTTGCGAGCTCCTCATCTACCTCCGAGCCGTTACCCGCCGTGTCATACTTGCTTGCCAATGCGTCAATGTCATTTTCCGATGCGGACTGATTCAGCTCCCCCATCGCATCTGCCTCGTCCAGCATCCTGTTTACCTTGTCTTCCATTCTCGAAAAAGCCGCCGCATGATTGCCTGCACTCTCAATCCCCGCGCCCATCTCATTGATCTTCTTCTGTGTCTCGGCTACTTTGACCTTTGCCTTGAGCATATCGCGTTTGCCTTTCATCACCGCGATATCGTTCTCCAGCTTATCATGCATCTGACGCATCTTGGCAGAGTTATCTTGTGCAAGTTCATAGTTTTTCGCAAGCGCTTCTCTTTTCTGCGTCAGCTCATTCTTCTTGCTAAGGAATTGGCGCGCGTCGTTGTCGTTGCCTGCCGCAACTGCTCTCTTAGCGTAGTCGCCCATCTTCGCAATCTCTCCGTCGCACTCGTCTAATTTTCTCTTCGCGCTCTTCTCTTCCGCCATAAGCGATGCCGTTTCCGCCTTGACCTTAGCAAAATCGGATTCTAAGTTCCGCAGATATTGGTCAATCATCTTCTCCGGATCTTCCGCCTTATCCAAAAGCGCATTTACATTAGCCGTCATAATATCCTTAAACCTCGTCATGATTCCCATCCAAAAATCCTCCGTTTTCTTTCCATGTTTTATATGCCTTATATTCTCTGATTAAGCTGCCTTGCCTGACCGTTCAGGCTCCCGACTGGATTTCATTCCTCTTTGTCAGTATTAGATCAAGTATACCATACCTTTAGAATCCGCTACAAGATTTTTTCCTACTTCCAGAATCATTTCCAGAATCATTTTGGGCTACATGACACCAATCACGATTCCCGTAATGATTACCAACGCACAAACCATCTTGTGGGTGGTATTTTTTTCTTTGAAAAGATATCTCCCCGCCAGAATCGTCACCACACAGCCTGCCTGTTTCAAAAGCGTCATCACCGTAATCCGGCTTCCAGGCATTCCGTTCGCAATAAACAACGCTCTGTCAGCAATGACAAACAGGACGCTCAAGAGCCATACCCACTTGTTGCGCGCCACGCTTGCGATACGGACCGGCGTGCGGGTAATCAGAATAAACAAAAGATACATCAGCACGAGAAACAGCATATACCAGAACTGAAGCTGGGCGCTGCTGATCTCTTTCATCAACAACTTATCCAACAAACCGGACAGGGCATTGAACATACAGGATACAAACGCTATCATCACATATTTGATCCCCACACTCTGCTGTCCCGCCTCTGCAGCCTTCCGCACACTGCGCGGACTATATTTAAGCAAAAGCAGCCCTGCAGAAACAAACAGAAGACCGATCATCTGGTGTATACTCAGCACCTCCTGCAATACAATGACTCCTAGCAACGTGGCAAATAGTACTCTGGACAGATCCAGTACTCCATACAAGCTGATCGGCATTTTTTTGATCGCTTTAAAACTGAACATCCACGCCAAAAAAATCACAAATGATTTCAGTGCCACATAGAAATAGAATTTCGGTTCCATTCCCATTGCCGATTTTGCTCCCGGCAGCACGATCAGAAAAGAGAGCAATGTGTACATAAACAATACCTCTATGGTAGAGTTTTTCTCCAAAGCTTTCTTTTTAACGATTTCTCTCACGCCTTTTAGTACGCCATACAATAAAACTAACGGTATCCACAACATCTTCTCTATCCTGTCCGCTTTCGTGTCGTTTATTTTTATCTTGTATATTTTCTTCTATATTTTAATTATTTTTTACTTTTCTTTTTGCTCATTTACTGTTATACTAAATACATGCGGATATAGTTCATCGGTAGAACGCCAGCTTCCCAAGCTGGAGAGGCGGGTTCGATTCCCGTTATCCGCTTTTTTATATTTCTTCATCGATATATCTTAACACATTTCGCCGCATTCATAAAGCGGCAGGATTGATCGTTGCAATTCTAAGTTTGAAAAATAAGAAATAGCCGTCCTAACTTTGGATAAGGAGTTGACGGCTATTTCTTATAGTCTAATATTTCGCCGGATCGGGTGACTTGCACTCACCCTCCGGCTGCCCTGTTAAGCATATTATATATAATCCAGCGGTATTTTGCAACAACGAAATTCGCCCATATTTTTATGTCTCATATTTTTATGATACAATTCCAATGCACCAATCCCTTTCTCTTGAATACCCTATAATAAATGCGTTCATAGGATTGCAACGAATTATGAAAAAAATATTGTGTTTACTCCTTACAACAATGCTTGTCATAGGCTCACTAAGCGGCTGTGGAAAAGAATCGGGCACAGATAAAGGCGCTCCGGCAGCTTCCGGCAGTACTTCTGTCACTCTTAACGAAGTCGCACATTCGCTCTTCTATGCACCAATGTATGTGGCGATCGAGGAAGGGTATTTCGCCGAGGAAGGCATTGACTTAACGTTAGTCACAGGATTTGGAGCCGATAAAACTATGACGGCTCTGCTGACAGGCGAAGCGGACATTGGCTTCATGGGCAGCGAAAGTACAATCTATACTTATAAGGAAGGCGCTTCCGACTATGCCGTCAACTTCGCACAGTTGACACAGCGCGCCGGCAACTTCCTAGTTTCCAGGGAATCGATCGACGATTTTAGCTGGGATATGCTGGTCGGCAAAGATGTATTGGGCGGCAGGGCAGGTGGTATGCCGGAGATGGTGTTTGAGTATATCTTAAAGAAAAACAGCATCGATCCCGCCAACGACCTTTCCATCGACCAGAGCATCGACTTTGGTTCCACCGCGGCTGCTTTTTCCGGCGGGCAGGCTGACTTTACTGTCGAGTTTGAGCCGCATGCTACCTCCTTAGAGGCCAAAGGCGACGGTTATGTAGTCGCATCTCTCGGCGAAGATTCCGGCTATGTTCCTTACACCGCTTTTTCCGCTAAGAAAAGTTATCTCGAAAAAAATCCGGAAGTAATACAGTCTTTTACCAATGCACTGCAGAAAGGCATGGATTATGTACAGTCCCATTCCGCCGCCGAAATTGCCAAAGTCATCTCGCCCCAGTTTGAGGAGACCGATCTGGATACGATCACTACGATCGTAGAACGTTATGCTTCCCAGGATACCTGGAAGAAAGATCTCATCTTTGAGGAAGATAGTTTCACTCTCTTACAGAACATTCTGGAGGAGGCAGGGGAACTGGATGAGCGTGTACCATACGCAGATCTGGTAAATACCTCTTTCGCACAGCAGGCTGTACACTGACAGACCACCTTACACCTATTGATCCGAAGATCAGAACATCGGATTCTATGCACAAAAAAGGGACGGTACACCAATCAAATGGGTACCGTCCCGTCGTGGTTTGACTTTCTATTCACGATTCGCCATCAACTCTTCCAATGCGTCTATCACGTTCTGATACTGGATCAGAACATCTTCCACACCCTCATCCACCAGATGCAGATTGTTCTCTTTGACTGCAAATTCCTGCCGCTTAGCCGTCTCGGATAAAGAATCTGCCCCGATCAATTTCATAGCGTTCTTCAATCCATGCATCTCGATGCAATACCGCTCATAATCTTTTCGTTCATAACACTCCTTGATGAACGGCAGTTTCTCCCTGCCCTCCTCAAGAGCCGCTTCCAAAACTTCCAGGTAAATCTCCTCGTCCCCGGCGCACATCACAATTCCTTCTTCAACGTCGAATCCCCTATTCCCTAAATCATTAATTGTCCGAACCGGTTTCATTTTAAATCTCCATTTTTATAGAATAAACAAACTATGGTCATGATACTGCATCAACTATCGGTCTGGCTGCCGTCGTCTTGTTTTTTTCGATTTTTGCGATCGGGCTTTACGTCCTTGTCTCCAAGACCGTCAATCATTTTCTCGATCAACAGTTTTTTCACATAGACATCAAAGCTGAGCATACAGATAAAGGAAAACATCTGCAGGAAATCCTTGCTGTCCTCAGGCGCATTGCCAAAAGTGGATTCCGCGATTTTGAATTTCTCAATGACATCCTCTTTCAAAACGTCTGTCTGCTTTCTTTCCAGTCCGAATACCTCCTCATATACATCTGCCAGATTAAATTCATCGGATGTATGAAAAAATTTCTCTGTAATCGGCCGTAACAGGGCCTGTATGTCGCTAATCGACAAAATACCCTTATAATAGTATATAAAAATCAACAGAAGCACATGTTCTTTGGAATATTTCTTCTTAACCGGCGGCGGAAGCAGATCATTCTTTGTATAGTTGTTTATCATCGTCTTTGTCAGTATTTTATCCTGCTCAGGGTCGCGGGTGGAATTTTTCAAATGAGACTCCATAAATGTCGTGACCTGATCCATATACAGATCAATATCCGGTATGTCCTCCGACTTAATATACTCAATTCTGCCTAAGCTGTCCAATATGCTGCCTAACAGATCCTCCGTGTTGATTGTCATCTTCTGCGCCCTTCCGATCATAAAGTCTGTTTAATATATCTGCATATACACACTTTATTATATAGTTTTTATTACTACATGACAAGTGTTTTATAGATGAAATAATTCCCGAAGTAACCGTCAAATTTTCTTAATTTATATAAGAATACCTCTGCCTCCGCACCATTTACAAACCATATTGTTTGTGCTATATTCATACATAACGACAGTAAAGTTTTAACGCGTGAAAGCACACTTTCTAAAGTTATCTGTCAAATAGGAGGAATGCCCAAATGAACAAAAAACTAAAAACCGATGCCGTTGACAGGCTGCTCGATGCAGTATTATGTCTGAAAAACAGGGATGAATGCTACCGTTTCTTTGAGGATCTGTGCACGGTCAACGAATTACTCTCCCTATCCCAGCGTTTTGAGGTGGCGTCCATGCTCAAAAACGGCAATACCTACCTAGAGATCGCCGATAAGACAGGAGCCTCCACTGCTACGATCAGCCGTGTCAACCGTTCTCTAAACTACGGAAATGACGGTTACGAAATGATACTTGACCGCCTTAACCATCAATGTTGATCAGTTCCATGGGGTCGATATATTTCTCGTCATACATAATCTGGTATCCCAATGCGGTATTCTCTTCCCCGATCACATACAAAATCGCCCCTCTGACCACTTCATCGCCTTCTCTGATCATAGGATCGCCATCATTACGATAAATACTTTGATATCCGTTACCGTGATCAATCTTGATGCAATGAAGGTATCCGCTGTCCGTCGTAATCGATATTACTGTGCCATCCGCCGATGCGATAATACTGCTGCCTTCACTGCCATTCAGCTTAACCATAGGGTTCTCACCAGCCACTTCCTCCAGAGAAGCGGACGAGGACATCGGGAAACCAACAGGCATATGAGCCTGCGCCCTCTCCTGCTCCATTGCCTCCTCTTCCTCAACCTTCTGATTGATCGTATCGCTGAGTATAGTAACCTTGTCAGACAATTCTTCCCGAAGAGAAACCAGATCCGCATTTTCCTCAGTCAGCTGCGTGATCTCTTCCCTCTGTCCGGCATTCTCCGCTTCCAGAAGCTCAATCTGCTCTTTCTCCCTGTGGCAAATGACCGCCAGCGTTATGATAACTGCCAGACCGATCACCGCCACAGCTTCTACGATCCTAGGATCGATACTCATCTGTCGGATACTGCCTTCCTTAGAATCAGCAAAAAGCATCAATGTATAATTAAATTTTTTCTTTCTCTTGCCGTCTTCTGTTTCGCTCAATAAAATCACCTCCAGCATATATTAGGAACATTGTACCATAAACAATATAGAAAAGACAACTTTTGTTACGAATATTGGTTTCTTCTATACACGAAAAAAAACAATGCTTTACATTTAGAAGGATATGTGTTATCCTATCAATGTTGACAAAACTAATCGATATTTCATTTTTGGAGGTAACTGCGATGAACAAAGGTACAGTGAAATGGTTTAATAACCAAAAGGGTTACGGTTTCATCTCTGATGAGCAGGGTAACGACGTGTTCGTTCATTACTCAGGACTTAACATGGAAGGCTTCAAGTCTCTCGAAGAGGGCGCTGCTGTTGAGTATGATGTAGTGAACGGCGAAAAGGGTCCTCAGGCCGTAAACGTAACAAAGTTATAAGATAATCGTACTTATAACACATCATAATCGGTATTACGATGTTTCGTTCTTAATATAAATGTTACATTTTATTTAGAATCTGCAATATTGTTATAACGGATTAGAGAAAACCTGTCATATCCTATAAATGGCAGGTTTTTTTTATGTTTAGGGCATACGGTAATATTAACTGCCTCACAGCCTGCACTCCCGCAGTACTTCCTCAAATTTCATTTTGCCGCCGAATAAATCCAGCGCACTGCCGACCGTCACGTGCACCTTATCTTTTCCAAGCTTTTTTAAAAGACGAAGATCCTCCAAATTGTGTACGCCGCCTGCATATGTAACCGGAATTTTGCCCCATCCGCCGAGAAGTTTCACCACGTCCTCTTCAATGCCGCCCGCCTTACCTTCCACATCCACTGCATGCACGAGAAATTCATCGCAATACAAAGCCAATTCATCAAGCGTCTGCTCATTCAGTTCCACTTCGGTATATTTCTGCCATCTATCGGTAACAATAAGATAGCGTCCATCTCTTCTACCGGCGCTTAAATCCAAAACTAAGTTCCGCCTGCCCACTTTGCGCACCAATTCATCTAATCGATCATACTGTATCTGACCGTCTTTAAAAACATAGGATGTCACAATCACATGGCTTGCTCCGGCAGCCAGATATTCTCCGGCATTCTCCGGCGTAATGCCGCCGCCAACCTGCAATCCGCCCGGATATGCCTTAAGCGCCGCGATGGCCTGAGCTTTCGTTTCCTTATAATATGGCGAAGTAACTGGATTTAATAATATGATATGCCCGTTTTTGATTTTATATTTCCGGTATAAATTGGCATAAAATACCGCATCCTGTTTTGACACATAGTTTTCCACCGCCTCATCCCCATGGTCACGCAGACTGCCACCCACAATCTGTTTGACGCTGCCATTATGTATGTCGATACATGGTCGAAACTCCATTTTGAACCTCCCACTGTATGATTGCCCTGCACTCCTGATTTCACGAAGTGTATCCCGTAATGAAACTTATTCGATTTTTAACAAAAAATTGGTTATCTTTCGAGCGCACGCCGGCGTGCATATTTTATTTTCTAACTGACATAATAACATAGGAGCAGGTGTTTTGATAGAAAAACATTCTGCTATCGGAAATTTGTATGATAAAATCATAGATTTCCTAATTGAAGAGTAAAAAAGGAGGCAATTATGAAAAAGATAAGAGCACGGTTACTTGTTTCTCTCATGGTACTGTCTATGGCCGTACTGACTGCATGTGGCGGAAACAACAACGCCGCTGGAAACGGTAATGGCAATAACACTTCCGCCGATTCCGGCGCAGCAGCCGCAGGTGGTAATGATTCCGGTACAAATGCAGGAACGGCAGGCGGCGGCACAGGCACGGCACAGGATATCACGGACAACAACACTGCCGACGGCACAGGAAATGGCACGGCAAATGCCACAGATAACACCACCGGCAGCGGCAACAACGATAACGTCAATGACGTGACTGCCGGAGACAATGACAACAATGGTTCCGTATTGGATGATGTCGGTGATGCAATAGGTGATGTCGGCAACGCGGCTTCTGATGTGATCGATGATGCTGCCGACGGTGTCGAGAATCTGGTCGATGATGCAACAGATTCGAAAACGGGAAACAACACAAGTTCCAACAATAACAATAACGTGGGTTCCAATATGTCAACCCGCAGATCAGCCGGAAGCAGATAGTATTCCGACTAGAATAAAAAATCCGTCCCTCTCAAACCATAGGGACGGATTTTGTCTGTGAATTGTCAATCCAATCTTTCAACGATCGTGCCTTCCCGGTATGCCTGCAGAAGTTCTTCGAGCTGGTGTATGATCTCCCACAGTTCCGCGCCGATGTCGGTGTCCGCAATCTTCTGCCTCATACTGCTGGTCTCCACGATAATCGAATCCGAAAAGATATCCGATTCATGCAGAATCGCCGCCTCTGTGGACTCGAAAGGCTCGTGTGCAACCAGACGCATTCCGTAAGAATTGACGACCAACGTATAGCCGGCAATTCCCGTCTTTTCATGATAAGCTTTGGAAAAGCCACCATCGATGATTAACAGTTTGCCGCCGCACTTAATCGGCGACTCCCCTTTCTTGCGTTCCACTGGAACATGCCCGTTGACGATGTGCGAACGCTTTTCATCAAGACCAAACTCCCAGAAGATCCTGTCGATCACACTCTCATCGTCGAGAAGCCTGTAGTAACTGTTCTTCGTTTCCTTGTGCGTCTCCTTGTCTTCCAGAAAATACCGCTCAAACGTCGCCATCTTATCCTTGCCGAACACCGGGGAATTAGGCCCTGTCCATATATACCAGATAATATCCTGCCCTTTCAATTTCTCCTGAGGATTGTTATTTGCGTAATACCCCTTCCTTGCATAATGCTCCAGCACGTCATATAATGCCTTGCCGCTGTACTCTTTGCCATATACATTGACTTTACGGAAATTCCCATTCTCGTCCATCGGCACACAGCCGTGGTAGAGCAGATTGGAATTGTGTACCTTGTACATTCCTCCTTTGGAATAAAGAAACCGAACATGTTGCTGAAGTTTCTCACATTTGACAAAAGCCTGTCTTAAGCGTTCCATGACCTGTTCTTCTTCGGGGGTCAGCTCATACGGATGATCTCGGTTCACAGTCGGAAAATCCACGTCCTTCATGGCATAAGATACTCCGTCGATCACCAGCGTCTTATTCTCATAATCAATCTTGTCGAGAAGCAGTCTGTCCTGCATACCAAACTCCGGACGGCGCATGATAAGCTGTCCTTCCAGTTTAAACTGCAGAATGGTGATCGCTTTGTGCATCTTCATATCAAGGTCTAAATCTTTAGTATCATAATCCGTATTGTATTTGATCGCAAATACATCGCAATTTGTATCCTTGTAAACATCCAGTGCAAACGTCGCCAGCGGAATCAGATTGATGCCGTAGCCTTCCTCCAAGGTATCCAGATTGCCGTATCGTGCCGCCCCCCTGATGACATTGGCGATGCAGGCAAGATGACCGCTTGCGGCGCCCATCCACACAACATCATGATTCCCCCACTGCACGTCTAATGAATGGTAGGCGCACAGCGTATCCATAATAATATGCGGTCCCGGACCCCTGTCATAAATATCACCCACAATATGCAGATGGTCAATGACTAACCGTTGAATCAGATAGCTCAGCGCAATGATAAATTCCTGTGCCCTGCCGATTCGTATAATTGTGTGGATAATCTCATTGTAATATGCTTCTTTATCATGGATCTCCGCCTTCTCTGTTATCAGTTCTTCGATAATATAGGCAAAGTCTTCCGGCAGAGCCTTCCTCACTTTCGAGCGGGTATATTTCGAAGAAACCCGCTTCGTGATCTGCACCAGCCGATGCAGGGTAATCTTATACCAGTCCTCAATGGAACTTTCGTCTTCTTCTTGCAGAATCAGCTCTAATTTCTCTTTCGGATAATAGATCAGCGTCGCAAGGCTCTTCTTATCCTTAATGCTCAAAGTATTTCCAAATTCCTCATCGATCTTGCGCCTCACAGCACCCGAACCGTTTTTCAGAATATGATTAAACTGTTCATATTCACCATGGATATCTGTCATAAAATGCTCTGTACCCTTGGGCAGGTTAAGGATAGACTGCAGATTGATGATCTCCGTCGATGCCGCCGCGATCGTGGGATACTGCTTAGATAAGCTTTTTAGGTATTTTAATTCTAAATCGTCCATAGATTCCTCCGTTTATTATTTCTCATTGCCTGCATTGATCACATCACTCATATCATACATGCCCGCCGGCTTGCCCGCAAGGAATTTTGCCGCCTGAATTGCTCCCTTGCCAAACACCGCCTTGGAATATGCCCTGTGCGAAAAAGTAATCACCTCATCCGCTCCCGCAAAGATCACGTCATGGTCTCCCACAATCGTTCCGCCTCGAACCGCGCTGATGCCGATTTCCTTCTGCCTTCTCTTCTCCCGCACCTGACTCCTGTCATAGACATAATCATATTCTTCACCTAGTTCCTCGTTGATGGAATCCGCTAATGCAAGGGCTGTTCCGCTGGGGGCATCCACTTTCTGGTTATGATGTTTCTCCACGATCTCTATGTCAAACCCTGCAGGCGCCAGAATACCCGCAGCATCCTTCAACAATTTGAGCAGCATATTGATTCCAAGAGACATGTTTGCTGATTTCAGGATCGCCACTTTGCTGGAAGCCTCTTTCACTCTGGCAAGCTGTTCCTCCGACAGACCCGTCGTGCAAAGCACGCACGGAACCTGTCTCTTCACGCAGTATTCGAGCAGTCCGTCCACCGCCGTGACCGCGCTGAAATCTATGACGGCATCCGCCGCCACATCACACGCCGCCGCCGAATGGAATACCGGATAAGGATTCCTGCCCTCATCATAAACGTCTACACCCGCCACGATTTCTATCTCTTCATCTGCCGCAATCAGCCCCGTGATGGTCTGACCCATCTTACCGTTGCAGCCATGCATAATCACTCTGACCATGTCATCTTTCCTTTCACTATCCGCTTTTTTTATAAGATTCCGTAATTCTGCATTGCCGTTTTTAATCTCTCCACATTCTGCGGCTCCATCTCCGTCAAAGGCATATGTAACGGACCGACTTCTTTTCCCATCAAATTTAAAGCCTTTTTGACCGGAATCGGATTTACTTCACAGAACAACGCGTCACACAGCTCGATCGCGCGAAGCTGTTCCCGCATACTGCCTTCCACATCGCCGTCAAAGAATTTCTGGCAGATATCATGCATCTGTCTCGGAGCCACGTTGGAGACAACCGAGATCACGCCAATGCCGCCCAATGCCAGAAGAGGCGTTACATGGTCGTCGTTGCCGGAATACAGATCAATCTTGCCGTTTGCCAGCGCCATCAGCTTCACGATCTGGGAAATGTTACCGCTTGCCTCCTTGATGCCTACGATATTGCTGACTTCCGTACACAATCTTACCGCTGTCTCAGGCTGGATATTGCATCCTGTCCTGCTCGGCACATTGTACAGAATAACCGGCAGTTTCACGGAATCCGCAACCTCTTTGAAGTGCTTGTATAAACCGTTCTGTGTCGCTTTGTTATAGTAGGGAGTCACGAGAAGAAGCCCGTCAACTCCATATTTCTCCGCCTCAGTGGATAAATAGACTGCCGTCTCGGTACAGTTAGAACCTGTACCTGCAACTACCGGCACCCTGCCGTTTACTTTCTCCGCACAGAACCGGATCAGATCCAGATGTTCCTCATGGGTCAGCGTGGATGCCTCCCCTGTGGTACCGCAGACGATAATCGCATCCGTACCGCCCGCGATCTGCTCCTCTACCAGCTCCGCAAATTTCTCATAATTGATACTTCCGTCTTCATGAAATGGTGTAACGATCGCTACACCTGCTCCTTTAAAAATTGCCATATACTTTCCTGCCTTTCTTGTGCGCTTCGTACAAAGCAAAGAAAGCTGACCGCACGGGACCAGCTTTAACTCCAACTTGCCTGATAGCGCCCCATCGATTCGATGACAGTCATACAGCTCTTAACTGTATGCCCAAGGTAAGAATCTACAGGTAACTCTCCCTTTCGGCGCCGTCCCCTTTCAATATCCTTCTCCTGCACCTGCTGCATCCGGACTCTACTGATGAAAAACGCAACCTCTATCCTTCACTGTTAATTGTTGAAATCATCATAACACCATGTTTGGGGGATGTCAACAGAGAGTTGATAATCGATATGATACTCAATCCACAAAAAAGCCCCAGGTTTCCCCAACCTGAAGGCTTTGTAAAATTCCCTGAATATTCATTCTTTATTCCCAAATCTTAAACCGCATAGTCTCCACTTTCGTCACTTCGTCCGCCAGAATACACACATCATCATTCAACCGGTTGCCGGTCATAATGATATCCATATCCTCCGGTTTCAATGCCAGCAATGCTTTTAACTCATCTACCGAAATGATACCGTTATCGATCAGCCTTAAAACCTCGTCCATGATCAGCAGGGAACACTCTCCCGTATTCATGACCTTCTTGGCAAAATTAAGACCATTTCTGATATTGCGGCATTCTTCTGTTTTGCGCTCTTCGGACAGATTCACAAAGTCTTCGTCGGATTTTTCAAAGCGGAATATCTTGATCTCCGGTTCCAGTCTCTTCACAAACTCCGATTCCGCCAGTCCCCTTCCTTTTAAAAACTGGATAATAACTACGTCCTCGCCTTTACACGCCGTCTGCACCGCCCTGCCAAGGGCTGCCGGTGATTTACCATGACCTTCTCCGCTATAGATGTGAATCATGCCTTTTCTCATATTGAAATCCTCACTGTTTCCCGTTTACTACTTTCGCCTATCATAGCACAATCGGGATTTTCGTGCAACTTTTTTATTCCTCCTCAACCATTTCCAGCTTGCTGACTGACACTTCATATGCCACCCTCCTCTCAAGCTGGTCCTCGGACAACTTTTTCATATATTCCCTGCTCTGGATTCTGCCCCAGATAGCGCACCGGCTTCCCACCTCAAAATTGCTCGCAAATCTTGCATTCCTTCCCCAGCAGATGCACGGTATGTAATCTGATTTACCATAAGGGCGGTTCACCGCTAATAACAAGTCTGCGATTTCTCTTCCAAGAGGCGTTTTTCGGTAGATCGGCGCTTTACAGATATACCCATCCAAAAAAATCTGATTGGTCTTGGCGTTTTCGCTAATCTCCTCCACAAATTCGATCTCCCTTGCAAAGACGGACAATACCAGCCTGTTTTTTCTCTCTTCATGTCTGTTATAAGATCGGAACTGCCCCGTGATGCATATTTTCATGCCCTTGTAGTCTTCGTTCACGTCCAAGAGCCGCTCTGAGACCATCACCGGGATAATATCCGTGGAATCGCTGAGACGGTCCACACTGATATCTACCATATAAAATCCCTCTCCAAAAATCTCGTGGCTAAAAGAAAAATCGCTTACGATCTCACCCATGATTGCCACCTGGTTGTTTTCAATAACCTTATCTGTCATGTTTCTCTCCCTTCTACACTATGGACCTGACCATAGAAATTCCTTTTTGTATTGTAATATCAATATATAAGAAAATGGGTCAAAATAGAACTGTTAATGGTCGCGCAATTATGCGTACACCGTCGAAAAAACGAGCATTTAGAAAACACTCTGCAAGCACATCATCAAACACAGCTTTGCAAACAACAGACAAAACCGGATATCTCCTGCAAATGCTTGCAAGAAAAGGTCTCAAGTGATATAATAATCGAGTTTTGGGATAGAAGCAAGTATTTTCGACATTGACTCTCATAAATTCCTTTGAAATTAAGTTTATCAGAAAGGCACGATAAAATATGAAACAGACCAGAGAAGACGTAAGAAATATAGCGATCATCGCCCACGTTGACCACGGCAAGACAACGCTTGTGGACGAGCTGTTAAAGCAGAGCGGTGTTTTCCGGGAAAACCAGGA
>JAMPGN010000058.1 GCA_023663915.1 Eubacterium sp.
GTGGAGGCTGGATATATGACGCTTGGGGACTGGATCGATAGTATTATTGATGATGTTAAGGAAGATATGGCGGAAGAAATAAGAAGGGAAGTCACAGAAGAAGTCACAAGGAAAGTGACAGAAGAAGTCACAAAGAAAGTGACAGAAGAGGCCACAAAGAAAGTAAAAGAAGAGGAAATCAGGATTATGATTGAGCTGTGCCAGGAATATCATGATACAAAAGAGAACGCAATCGACAAAATCCGCATGAAATTTCCGGAATATGGCAGACAGGCTGGAGAGCTGGTAGAGAGATATTGGAAGGAGCAGGGTTTGTCAAGCTAAATGTGTAAGTTTTTGATTTTTTATTTGGAGGGGCTTATATGATGAAGCTCCTCTGATGTTATGTAAACTTACTGCTGTTGATTTTTATATGGAGGAGCTTGTACGATGAAGCTCCTCCATATATTATGCAAACTTAAACTTTGCACTTTTATTCTTTTATATAGTCAATTTCCGTAAGCTTAACGCCGGACGATGTAAGGATCACTTTCAAAGATAAATAACGTCGTTTCATTTTTTTATATACTTCAGATTCTTTATCGCAAGATTGCATATAATCCTGAAGTCGCTCAAATTCTTCTACAGAAACTTTTATAACTTCCGGTTCTGTCATAAATATCACCTGCCTTCATATTGTGGCTTGTTTTGTTACAATAAAAGTATATCACAAGCAAGGTGCAAAGTTTATTCATTTAACAAGGTGCTATGTTCCTTTGAGATTCTTTGTGCTGCCATTTGACTTAAGATAAACCATTGCCACAAATTCCATAAAATGATACTATTCTAGCATACAGATTGAAAGAGCGAAAGCAGCGTTCATGCGGTACAGAAGCATCTTACAGGGACAATATGGAGAGAAAACAGATGGAAAAAGTACGGCTAGGAGATGTATGTAAAATTATTTCCGGAAGTACACCGAAAACGAATATCGAGGAATACTGGAATGGAGATATCATTGGTTATGAGACGCAACTGCTTTTGGATAGTCTGATGCAGAAATTTTTCGAGAGTAGTTTTTGGAGGATATTATCAATCGAGAGAATATATAGCCGTATTCTATAAAGAAGGGGAAGTATTATGAAATTATACCATGGCAGTAATGTATGTGTAGAAAAGCCGCAAATTTTAATGAACGGATACTATAAAGATTTTGGATTCGGTTTTTATTGTACAAATTATGAGCATCAGGCCAAGAGATGGGCGTTGACCAGAAGAAAACAACATATCGTTAATATATATGAATATACGGAAAATAATGCCTTAACAATATGTCAATTTACTGAAATGTCAGAAGATTGGCTGGAATTTATTGTAGATTGCCGCAGAGGGATGAAACATAATTACGATATTGTAGAAGGACCGATGGCGGATGATACTATTTGGGATTATATTGAGGATTATGTGCGGGGTGCGATAACGAAAGAGGCCTTCTGGGTACTGGTTAAATTTAAAAATCCTACACATCAGATCGTGTTTTGCACCCCAAAAGCGCTTACAGCATTAAGCTATGAAAGGAGTTACCAAGTATGACGAACATTTTCTTTGAAAACGAAGAGATTACAGAGAATGATTTATACTTTCTATGTTATATGATTGAACGTGTAGCAAGAAAACTGCATCAAAGGAATAAATACGTGGTAAACCGGATTTCAAAAAATGAGTGGATGCGCCTAATCAGTCTGGCAAATGTGCTGCATTGTGAAAATCCGGAGAAGATTGAGGACGAATGGATTCGGGACTATAAACTGCGGGAAGGTGATTTTGATGTTTTTCAGGTGGATTCAGAACTGGTTAAGGCAATTCCTGCGGCGACACAGATTGGTAAGGTTTATATGCGCCTGATTATAGACACTTTACAACCGGGAGAGAATTATGTGGATGGTATGATAAAAGTGTATAATCATAAGCTGTGCGAAACGATAGATAATTATAATTGCAGTGCATATTACGAGCCGTCCTATTTTATTGCGCAGGCGTTTACAAACGGCGGATTTTAAAAGACACAATCAGAAAAATTCTCCCACAATTTGCATACTTCCATTTCATGTGATAAAATGTAATGATATTTTCTTCGGAAAGGACATACGGACAGTATGATAAAAATATACAAAAAACTGATGGTCCTATTGGACAGGCAGCAAAAGCGGAAGATGGCGCTGCTTGTTTTTCTCATGCTGATCGGGGCTGTGTTGGAGACGGCGGGCGTGTCCCTGGTCTTGCCAGTCATGACGGTGGTTTTGGAAGAAGACGCGATAGAAAAGCACGAATATCTGCAGGTGATATGTCGTATCTTTCATTTAGGCAACAGTAACGAACTGACGATATTTGTCATGGTCGGGCTGGTACTTGTGTTTGTTGTCAAAAATATTTTCCTGTTTATTCAGCAGAAGATACAGCTCAAGTTTGTATACACGAATCAGTTTGCGACTTCCAGAAGAATGATGATTAATTTTATGCAGCGTCCGTATGAGTATTATCTCAATGCGGACACGGCGGTGATTCAGAGGAATATCACGTCAGATGTCAATAATATGTACGGTCTGATTCTGTCGTTATTGCAGTTGATTAGCGAGGGGATCGTGTTTGTGTGCCTTGCCGTGGCAAGTCTGATCACCGATGTCTGGATGAGCCTCACAGTGACTGCGCTTTTAGTGGTGGCGCTTCTGGTGATTAAGTGTATCTTAAAGCCGATCATGCGAAAAGCGGGGGAGGAAAATCAGGAGTTTTACAGCGGTTTATACAAATGGATTGACCAGTCTGTGATGGGAATCAAGGAGATCAAGATTGCGCGGAAAGAAAATTATTTTATCAACGAATACTCCAAATGCGGCGCAGGGTATGTGGGCGCGGTACAGCGGTATAATCTGTATAATTCAACGCCCAGGCTGCTGATTGAGACGCTTGCTATCGCGGGCATGATATTATATTTGATGATACAGCTTCTAAACGGCACGGCGGCGGAGGATATCGTACCGCAGTTAGGGCTTTTGGCAGTTGCCGCCATGCGGCTGATTCCCTGTGCCAACCGGATCAATAACCACATGACTTCGATCTCTTATTTTGAACCGTTTTTCATGGGCGTGAGCGACAATTTGCAGGAAGAGATACGGGACGAGAATATTGACTATGGCGAGGAGACCTATCGGAAAAAGAGCGATGTGGAGAAACTTGCCATCAAAAAGGAGATTGTGCTCAAGAATATTACTTACAAATATCCAAATACAGATGTGTTAATTTTCGATAATGCGGAAATGACGATACCGATCGGCAATGCCGTAGGGATTGTTGGTACGTCCGGCGCGGGCAAAACGACGATCGTCGATATTCTGCTGGGGCTTTTGCAGCTTGAGTCGGGAAGCATTCTGGCGGACGGAGTGGAAGTGAGGGAACACTACGCTTCTTGGCTGAAAAATATCGGTTATATTCCTCAAACGATTTTTATGATCGATTCTTCTATCCGTAAGAACGTGGCATTCGGCTATCCGGATGAGGATATCGATGACAAGAAGGTGTGGGAAGCATTAAAGGAGGCACAGCTCGATGAGTTTGTGAAAGGTCTCCCGGACGGGCTTGATACCGGGATCGGTGAGCGTGGCATTCGTCTGTCGGGCGGGCAGAGACAGCGGATTGGTATTGCAAGGGCACTTTTTGAAGATCCGGAAGTGTTGGTTTTGGATGAGGCGACCTCGGCGCTTGACAATGAGACGGAAGCGGCGATCATGGATTCGATCAACAGACTGCACGGGCGCAAGACGCTGATTATCATCGCGCATAGGTTACAGACGATCGAGAAGTGCGATATGGTATACCGGGTGGTGAACGGAAAGATCGTAGAGGAGGATTTATGAAGAAATTATGGAATTTCTGCTGGGGGTTATATAAGCAGTATGAAGAGGGGATTAATTATTTGATCTTCGGGTTTCTGGCTTTTGTGCTGAATTATGTGCTTTACTTTTTGTTTTCTTCGGTGATGCATGTACATTATATGGCGGCTACGGCGCTCTCGTGGGTGCTGACGGTGGTGTTTGCTTACTGGACGAACCGCACGTTTGTCTTTAAGAGCAAGAATAAGGATGTACAGTCGCTTGGCAAGGAGTTTGGGTCTTTTATCGGGGCGAGGATCGCTACGGAATTATTGGAATTAGGACTGATGTTTGTCATGGTGACGGTTGCGGGCATTAACGAATATTTTTCCAAATTTGTCTGTCAGGTTCTTGTAATCGTGGCGAATTATTTTCTTAGTAAGTTGTGGATTTTCAAGGAAAAGAAATAGAGGGTTATCCTATGCAGTCAAAAAGACAGGCGAACTTTGAGTTGTTGCGCATTGTGGCAATGCTGATGATTATCGTGCTTCATTATCTGAATAAAAGTAATCTGTTATTGTTGTATACACAGGAGCATATGGCGGTGAATTATGTCATGCATTTGATCATAGCGTTCTGTATTGTCGCGGTGAACTGCTATGTTCTTTTGAGTGGGTATTTTTTGGTGGAGTCTGCATGGAAGCCGGGGCGGGTGGTGTCTCTGGTGGCGCAGATTCTTTTTTATTCTTTGCTCATACCGGTCGTATTGATCTGTGCTGGCGTGGTTTCGGCGGGGGATCTGACGGTTTATGACTGGCTGGGTTTCGTGTTGCCGATTGAGACGGAACATTATTGGTTTGCCACCGCGTATCTGATTATGTATGTGTTTGCGCCGCTTGTGGCGGCGGGGGCAAAGGCAGTGGAAAAGAAGACTTTGCAGATTGTGATCGGCATCTTGCTTCTCTTTTTCTCCGTGGGGAAATCGCTTGTGCCTGCGACTTTCGCGACGGATCATTACGGGTATGATTACGGCTGGTTTCTGTGCCTGTTTCTGATCGCGGCGTACATACGTCTGCACGGATGCCCGAAATTAGAAAAGAGGAAAAATGCGTGGATACTCTATATTGGCATGAGCCTTGGTATTTTCCTGCTGGCGGAAGTGTCCGGCATTCTGGCGGAAGTGTTGCACCCTTTTGCCTACTATATGGATATGCCGACGACTTACAACCATATCTTGTGTCTGCTTGCCTCGATTGGGTTGTTTATGGCGTTTAAGGATATGAAGTCGTGGGAAGGAAAGGCGGCGGATTTGTTTCGGCGGCTTGCACCGTATACGTTTGGCGTGTATCTTTTGCATGAGCATGTGTTGATACGTAACCAGTGGATCAAATGGCTGCGGGTAGACGAGGTGTGGGGGAGCTGGATGTTCATTCCGCACATGATTGTCTGCGTGCTGATCGTTTATGCGGCGGGAACGGTGGTGGATTATGGGCGTGCGCTGATCTTTCGTGGCGTGGGAAGGATGATAGCGCAACATAAAAAAAGACGCGGTGGAGATGGCTGAGATGAGATATAGAAAGAGAGCATAGGGGCTGTAATGTTCATTTGATAAAAACTGAAGTGAAAAATTTTTTAATGGAAATATTGCGATCGAAATATGCATATGCTATAATGCCGATAGGCAAAAAGTGATAGCAAGTCCATATGGACAGAGAACGAAGCCTCGGATCGTAGTAGCGTACAGTCCGAGGCTTCTTCTTTTCTTTTTACGGTGGCAAAGCACCCACCAGGCTATTTGTTGTCCTTATCATTCCCGTCAAGCCATTTGCAAACGAGGTGGCAAACCACGCCTGCCGCGACAGTAACTAAAAAAGTGATAGCAATTTCCATATGAACACCTCCTCCCGTTGCCAGGTATCGGTGGGACAACAAAAATAGTATAGCATATGTTTTGACGTTATTCTACGTTTTTAGAGAAAGAGCAGAATAAATGGATAGAATAATTACGATATATCGCAAATATCAAAAAATTATAGAATGCATGGTATTTCCCGCCATTCTGATACTGTACCCGTTGTTAAGGATCAGACAAGGCATCGATGTGTCGGACACCACGTACAGTCTGGCGAATTTCCAGTATTTTCCATCGATGGACGGCACATGGATTCTGGCAACTTACCTTGCGAACGTGGCTGGGAATCTGATGATGCAGCTTCCTTTCGGGGAAACTTTGATGGGAATGTATTTTTATACAGCGTTGGTACAGTCTGCAACGGCGGCGGGAGTCTACGCAGCGCTTCGCAAACGGATTCCGGCAGGGCTGGTGTTTGTGGGTGAATGGATTGCGCTGGGGCTGTGCTGGTGTCCGTCTACGATTCTGTATAATTATCTGACCTACTTATTTATGGCGGCAGGTGTGCTTTTGCTTTATAGCGGTATTGTATATGAGAAGAAAAGCGCCTATATCGCGGCGGGACTCTGTCTTGGTTTCAATGTGGCGGTGCGCATGCCGAATGTGGTACAGATGGCGTTTATCGTGGCGTTGTGGTGCGCGGCAGTGGTCTACGGGCGGACACTTCGGCAGACGGTTCGGGATACGCTTTGGTGTGTGGCGGGATATGCCGCAGGATTCGGCGTGCCGTTTGTGACGATTTGCATCCGATACGGTGTGAGTGCCTACCCTGCCATGGTGCAGACGATGTTTGCGATGACGGAGAAGGCGGCGGATTATAAGCCGACATCTATGATAACGGGTATGTTCGGGGACTATATCAAGGGACTCTACTGGATGCTTTTTGCGGCGGTATGCATGGCGTGCGGCTGTATATTGTTTTGGCTGCAGCGCAGGTTTTTGACAGGCAGGCGCGGTGTGGCGGTCTTGTTCAAGGGCATTTATGCGGCAGTGTTCCTTGTGCTTTTTCGTTTTTATTGGGGGAAGGGAATGTTTCATTTCCGCTACTATGAATACGGCAATGGCAGTATCTATTATCTGGCGGTACTGCTTCTGATTGCGGCGGTTATTTTGGTTTTGAACTGTCTGTTTGCAAAGAATGCTTCCAAAGAGCAGAAGATTTTCGCCGTGCTCATGCTGGTACAGATTTTTGTGACACCGTTAGGGAGCAACAATGATTTGTATCCGATTGTGAATAACCTGTTTCTGGTTGTGCCGTTTGCACTGTGGGCGACTTATGACTTGTTTACACGTGGCAGGGATAGACAGAAAGAGACTTTTTCCATATGGGGAATACCGTTTGTGATGCTTGTGGTTTTCCTCGTGATACAGAGTACGGGTTCGCATTTGAATTTTGTGTTTCAAGATGGGATTTACGGTGAGGCACGAGATACGACCGTGGCATTGCCGGCGAAGGCAGCAGGCGTTTACACGACAGAGGACAATGGCGCGTGGCTTGAGGAGCTTGCAGAGTACGTGGAAAACGCGGGGCTTACAGGGCGTAAGGTGCTTTTGTATGGGGATATTCCGGGGCTGGGGTATCTGCTTGACATGCCTTCGGCGTTATCTACTTTCTGGGCGGATCTGGACAGCTACCGCATGGTGGAATTTATGCGGGATATGGAACAGATCGAGGAGCCGCCGGTCATTATTGTCGCTTCCCCCATAGCGGCATATTTAGCGGAGGACGCGGACGGCATGAACTGGTTTGGAGTCGATCAGGAGAAATTGGATGCCGATGAAAAATTACAGATCCTAGCGGAGTATTTGAAAGAGCGTTCGTATCAGGAAGTCTATGGAAGTGGACGCTATGTAGTTTATGTGACAGAATAGCAAAAGTGTGATACACTGTGCGTAAGTCATGAGCATTGCAGGATGTAAGATGGTAGAATGACAGCTCGCATCCAGACAGGGCGGATATTTGCGGCATTGCGAAGCGGAAGGAGTCAACAGATGATTAATTTTAACGTTCCCCCGTATACGGGTAAAGAAGTCGAATATATGAAGGAGGCAATCGAGAATCAGAAGATCTGCGGTGACGGACCTTTTACCAGGAGATGCAATGAGTGGATCGAGAGACAGACCGGCACGGCGAAATGTCTGCTCACCACTTCCTGTACTCATGCTACCGAGTTAGCAGCGCTCCTTGCGGATATTAAGGAAGGCGACGAGGTGATTTTGCCGTCCTACACGTTTGTGTCCACGGCGGACGCTTTCGTGCTTCGCGGTGCGACGGTGGTTTTCGTGGATATCAGACCGGATACGATGAACATCGACGAGACGCTGATCGAAGATGCTATCACGGAACGGACGAAAGCGATTGTCCCGGTGCATTATGCAGGTGTGGGTTGTGAGATGGATACGATCATGGATATTGCCAGACGGCATAATCTGATGGTAGTTGAGGATGCTGCGCAGGGAATTATGGCATCCTACAAGGGGAAAGCGTTAGGGACGTTTGGCGATTTCGGGTGTTTTAGTTTCCACGAGACGAAGAATATCAGTATGGGCGAGGGCGGTGCCCTGCTCATACGGGATGAGAGGCACATAGAAAATGCGGAGATCTTGCGGGAAAAGGGTACGGACCGGAGCAAATATTTCCGTGGACAGGTCGATAAATATCGCTGGCAGAATTATGGTTCTTCTTATCTTCCAAGTGATATGAATGCCGCGTATCTGTACGCACAGTTGGAGCTGGCGGAAGAGATCACACAGGCGAGAATGGACAGATGGAATCAGTACTGGGAATTGTTTGCGCCGCTTGCTGAGGCGGGAAAGATCGAACGTCCTTTCATCCCGGAGTATTGTGATCACAATGCGCATATGTTCTATATCAAGACGAAGGATATGGAAGAGCGCGGAAGGCTGATCGATTTTCTGAAACAAAAAGATATTCTGTCGGTATTTCATTATGTGCCTCTTCACTCTGCGCCTGCGGGAATCAAGTTTGGCAGATTCCATGGCGAAGATAAATACACGACCAAAGAGAGCGAGAGGATTTTGCGTCTGCCGATGTTCTACAAACTGACGGCGGACGAGGTGGAGTATATTGCCGACCAGGTCAAGGCGTTTTACGCTTAGGTGTGAAGGATCATGATGATTGGCAGTGGATTCAAGAAATATGAGAACTACATACTGACATTCGTGATTATGGCACTCAACATTGCCGTGATGGGAATATGCTTTGATTTTTATTATGACCTGAATGATGATACCATGATGAAGGATATCATGTCGGGAGTCTACAGCGGAATGCCGGACGGTCATAATATGCAGACACTCTACCCCCTGGGCGCGTTGATTGCATTAGGTTACAGACTGTGCAGGACGATCCCGTGGTATGGTCTGTTTTTGTGCCTGTGCCAGTTTGGGTGTCTTTATCTGATCGGCGTGCGGTTGTGTGTGTTAGCGGAGCGTTCTGGCGCGCAGACGGATGTGATGCGAGGTAAGATAGTCAGTCTGTTGTTTTTGTCGCTTTTCCTGTGGGGAGTGTGTCTGCCTCACCTTGTCAATATACAGTATACGATCACTTGCACGATCCTGTCTGCGACGGCTGTTTTTCTTTTTACGACAACGCCGAAGGAAATTGACACACAACAATTTGTTGTAAAAAATATCCCGGCGGTTATCCTAGTCATTGCGGCGTATCAACTGCGGACGGAAATGCTGCTTCTCACTTTTCCATTTATCTGTCTGGCGGGGCTGTACCGCGTGGCGGAGGAAAAGGAGATCTTCGCGAAGGAAAACCTATGGAAGTACGGTGCGGTAATTGGCATGATCCTAGCGGGAATGATTTTGTCGTCGATCGCGGACTATGCGGCGTATGGTAGTGCGGACTGGAAGGAGTTCCGGGACTTTTTTGACGCGAGGACAACGGTTTATGATTTCTATCCGGAATTGGTCACGCACGAGGAATACCGTGATGCGCTGACGGGGCTTGGCGTGACGGTGGAACAGCAGAAGCTTCTTAGTAATTATAATTTTGGGCTGGATGATGCGATTGATGCACGGACGCTTGGCAATCTGGCGGAATATGCATCGAGTACGCTTGGCAAGACAAAGGACTGGGCGGCGATTGGACGGGAAAAGATGTCGTATTATTTTTACCGAACGTTCCACAGCCAGGATGCGCCTTACAACCTATTGGTGTTATGGTTATATGTGGCGGTTATGCTGGCGAGTGTTCTCATCTGTCCGAAGCACGAAGCGACAGAGGAAGGAGAAGGGAAAGAAAAAGGTGCACAGGCGCCGACGCGGAGGAAGTTGCGCCGGTATGATTTTGTGTGGCAGCTTATATTGTTGGTGGCAGTGCGCAGTGCAGTTTGGCTTTTTATATTGATGAGGGGGCGCGATCCGGTACGAATCACCCATTCGCTCTATCTCGTGGAGGCGGCGCTTCTGAGCGCTATGCTGGCGCGAAGATATTACGCATACGATGATGTATGCGCGTCGGACAAGAAAGCCATCGGCATAGCACGGGGAATGGCGGTATTGCTTATCCTGTTTCTGTCGGTAAGCATGACGGACCATATCGGGCAGGTCAGGGACGATCAGAATTGGCGTAAGAAGGTCAACGAGGAATGGTATGCGATCGACGATTATTGCAGGGAGCGGACGGAGAATTTTTATTTTGAGGACGTGTACTCGACGGTATCTTTTTCACAGAAAATCTTTGCGGATACCGATAACAGTTATGCAAATTATGATATTATGGGCGGCTGGATGTGCAAAAGCCCCCTTTACTTTGAGAAATTGAGTCGATATGGTATTGTCTCGGCGGGAGAGTCATTGCTAAAACAGGACAACGTGTATTTGATCGTGTCTGATATGGAAGCGTCGGAACAGGGATTTGGCTGGCTTGCAGACTTCTACGGCGCGCAGGGAATAGATATCACGGTGGAAGAGGTTGAGAGGATCGGGGAACACTATTCGGTATATCAGGTGTGTGGACAATAGATGGTGGTGTGATGGGTAATTTGGTGCATTTGCGGCTGATGACGGTCGAGGATACGGACAGAATCGTCGGGTGGCGTAATCAAGATTTTGTGAGGAAGAATTTCATATATCAGAAACCTTTTACAAAAGAAGGGCATCTTAGGTGGATCAAGGAACAGGTGGAGACGGGGCACGTCGTGCAGTTTATCATCTGTCTGGCGGATGGAAAAGAAATCGGGAGCGTCTATTTCCGGGATATCGACCAGAAAGCGGGCACTGCAGAGTACGGTATTTTTATCGGTGAAGAAGATGCGCTGGGGTGTGGATACGGCAGTGAGGCGGCAAAAAAAGCGCTCACCTATGCGTTTCACACGCTTAAGCTTGACAAAGTGTTTCTGCGTTTCTTGTCAGATAATATCGGGGCGCAGAAAAGTTACCTGCATGCGGGGTTTCGCATGATCGATCGAAAAGAGCAGGTGCAGACACTGCAGGGCGTAAGAACAGTCTGTTTTATGGAGATTGACCGCGATACATTTATGGGGTTGGAGGAGTTATGAGGAAATTAATCAGTTTTGTGATACCGTGTTACCGTTCGGCGCAGACCATCGGCGGGGTGATAGAAGAAATCGATCAAACCATGAAGAAATTGACGGCGTATTCTTATGAAATCGTGCTTATCAACGACAGTTCCCCGGACAACACTTATGATGTGATCCGTAGTCTGTGCGCGGAACGCGAGGACATCTGCGGGATCAATCTTGCCAGGAATTTCGGGCAGCACGCGGCGCTTATGGCGGGATTTCGTTACGCGCACGGTGAAATCATCGTCTGTCTGGACGACGACGGACAGACGCCGGCGACAGAGGTGGAGAAACTACTTACTAAGATCGAGGAGGGCTATGATGTAGTCTATGCAAAGTATACGCACAAACAGCATTCGGGTTTTCGCAATTTCGGAAGTAAGGTCAATGAGCTGATGACCCGAATCATGTTAGGCAAACCAAAGGAACTCTACTTGTCAAGTTACTTCGCCGCCAGACGGTTTGTTGTGGATGAGATCCTTCGCTACACGAATCCATATCCTTATGTGATCGGGCTGGTACTGCGCACGACCAAGAATATCGCCAACGTGGAAGTGACGCACAGGGAGCGCGAGATCGGAAGTTCGGGATATACGGTCGGGAAACTGCTCGGACTATGGTTTAATGGTTTTACCGCGTTCAGCATCAAGCCCTTACGGATTGCTACGGCGGTAGGGTGTATGATGGCATGTGCGGGTTTTTTGTATGGCATCTATACGGTCATCAAGAAATTTATTAATCCGAATGTGCCCGTCGGGTTCAGCGCTATGATGGCGGCGTTTGTTTTTTTCGGCGGCATGATTATGCTGATGCTCGGACTGATCGGGGAATACATCGGAAGAATTTATATTTCACTCAACAATTCGCCCCAGTATGTTATCAAAGAGTGTATCAATGGGGAAAACGGGGAAAATAGACGGACGGAGAAAATAGACAGGCAATGAACGACAATGAATTTCGGATAAAGTTAAAGCTGAATACGACGGCTTTTGTGATCGCAACGGCGGGGACTCTGTGTTTTCCTCAGGTTCTTAATCTGAAAGAAAACACGCTAGGATTTACGAACAGTATTTTTTCAATCTTTGTATGGCTGTTGTGCATCTACGCGGTCAACTGGTCGCTGCACACGATCGATCTGAAAGACAGAAGGGGATGGCTGATTGCGGGTGTCCTGTCCTTTCTGTTTACGACGGCGATGCTGTTCGGAGTCCGTCTTGAGTCGGTGGGGAACGTCAATTTCAAAGATATATATCTGTGGATTGCGCTTCCGGTACTGACTTGCTTATTTACGATACTCGTGCGCAAATTCTGGAATTTTCTTGGCGGTATGAAAGACCGTAAGATTTTGCTGGCACAGCATATCCAGATTCCGGAGACTCCGGCAAAAGCGGCAAAACATTTGGATATCTTGACGTTTTTCTTTCTGCTCCTGTGCTGGATTCCGGTTTTTCTTGCAGTCTATCCCGGATTCTTTGTCTACGACGCGCAGGAGGAGTGGCTGCAGGTGGCATCGAGAACGTTTACCACGCATCACCCGCTCGTGCATGTGCTGCTGCTCGGCGGCATTGTCTGCGCGGTACATCGGTTTACGGATTCCTACAATCTGGGGATCGCGTGTTATATGCTGGTACAAATGATGATCGTTTCCGGTGGTCTTACCTATCTGCTTTCTTTTATGAGAAAAAGAAAAGTCTCGAAAGCGGTGCGCATCATTTCCATGCTCTATTTTGCTTTTTTTCCTGTGATTGTCATGTTTACGCTTTGCTCTGCCAAGGACGCGCTTTTTACGGTGGCGCTTTTGCTGCTTCTGTTGTCGCTTCTCGATATGGGAAGCAATCGCGAGGTGTTTTTTGCGTCGAGGAAAAAGATGCTCTTTTTTATCCTCAGCGCGGTGGCAATGATGCTTTTTCGTAAAAATGGCGTTTATGCGTTCGCGGCATTGACGCCGTTCCTGCTGTTTTATCACAGAGAAAACTTAAAAAGGACGGGGATTCTCATCGCATCGGCTCTCCTCTCCTATTTCCTGATAAGCGGTATTCTGGCGTCGGCTCTTCACGCCGAGGGAGGGGAGAAGCAGGAGATGCTTACCGTGCCGATACAGCAGCTTGCGCGGACATATAAATTTAGCCGCGAGGCTTTTGAGCCGGAGGATATTGACGCGCTTCACGAGATACTTCCGGAGGAGGCGCTTGTCCTGTACAATCCCAAATTGTCCGATCCGGTCAAAGTTTGTTTTCGGAACAGTACGTTTGCGGCGGATAAATCGAAATACATCCGGCTGTGGGCGCGCATCGGCTTGAAGAAACCTCTGTCCTATCTGAATGCATGGCTGGTGAACTCTTATGGATTCTGGTATCCGGACACGGTGATCGATGTCTATTCGGGGAACACGGTCTTTACGTTTACATACGGTGACAGTTCCTATTTCGGCTACGAGGTGGAAGAACCGGGCTTTCGTGACAGCAAGATCCCGTGGCTGGATGAGGCGTATCGAAAGCTCGCGCTTGAGATTTCGCAGGAAAAGATTCCAATCTACTCCATGCTGTATTCGCCGGGCGGCATTTTCTGGGGAATCGCCTTTGTGTTTGCGTATGTACTGTACCGGCGGAAGTATCATCTGGTGATTCCGTATCTGATGGTATTGCTGACATGGCTGACGGTGCTCCTCGGACCGACGTACCTTCCCCGGTATGTTTTGATCTTCTGGTTCGGGCTGCCATTGTTTGCCGCCATGCTCTTAGAAGAAGTTTAGTTGTAAAATACATATATTCGTGATATACTAAGCAATGATATTTTGAAATACTGTACCCTGAGACGGGTACGACAGATACAGGCATATGAATCGGGAATAAATAATGAACAGGATAATCAATAGAAGACAAGCTATCTGCGGCACGGTCTGGCTTATTGTACTGTGTGTGGTATTTGCCTTGTGGCCATTGCGTCTGGTGAAAGAGACAGTCGTCTCCGACAGCAGGAAACAGATGGTTGCGGAATCGGAGGCGATCACGCCGGACTATGTGGTACAGCAGATGTTTATCGCGCAGTATGACAGACTGAAAAACATTGATATTTATTTTACGGACGGTACGATCGGAGAGGAATTTAACTTTGTGCTGTACGATGCTGCCATGAATATGATCATGCAGCAGGTCATCAACACGGAAGATATGAAGACAATGCCTGGTTATTGTACGGTGCAGATCAACATAGACGTTGAGGTCGGCAGGGAATATTACTTTCTGATACAGGGAATCGACGCACCGTTCCATGTGGCATATGAGGACACGGAAGAGTCGGGGAATCGATACAATGGAACGCTGTATTATGGCAATGTGGAAGATACGCAGCATTGCATGATCGCGTCCTATGAATACGAAGTACCGCTTAGAAAGGGCAAAACACTGGTTTGTGATGCCCTCTTTGTGTTGTCCGGCATTCTGGTAACATACTTTACCGGCAGATATTATCGGGAGCGTCCGGAGAAGAACGTGCTGGTCACGGTAGAACAGACCGTTAAGGCGGTGTGCAATCCGTTTATTGTACTTGCCGGGGTAATCGCTTTTCTTGCCGTGTGGCCATGCAAGATGTTTACGGGAATTACCGCATCGATTATTTTCTATGAGGTGAGTGTTCTTCTTGCGGTGGGGATCGCGCTCTATGCGGTCAATCATAACCGGACAGGCTATGCCACGGACCGAACGATCCTGGATCTACTCAAGGGAAAATGGCAGAATTATCTGCAGTCGGCGCTTTTTGCGGGAGCGATCTGGTCGTGTTGTAATTATATGAACGGATTATATGAGATTCACCATAGCGTGGCGTACCGGCAGATGCTGATCTTTTTTGCGCTGGCGGTGATTGTAACTTATCGATATAGAGATATTTTCAATCTGGTCAATTTCGTATACATCGTGGCTGCGGCAGCGGCGGGACACCATTATTGTGTCCGGGCGACAGAAGCGCTTGAGAATCCGGAGGAACTGGATTTCGTGGTTATAAAGCTTACTGCGTGGGCGGGAGTTCTTGCCGGACTTGTCATCATCGGCACCGTGCGCTCCGTGGTCAGAAGGCGGATTAGGGATGTATCCGTCTGGTACGGCATTCTTGTGGCGGTATTTTTTGCACTCATTATTCTCTACCGTAACACGAGGGGATGGCCGATCTATCTGGTGTGCGCTTTTACTCTGTTTTATTTGAATATGGCGGCGTGGAATAAGAAAGCGGCGTTGCTCAATAACATATGTAATGGAATTTTGTTCCATTTCGGGGCGATGGTCGTATACTGCCTGCTTCACAGACCGTATATGTTTTTCATATATTACCGCTACCCGTTCCTGTTCCACACGGTGACGATGTCGGCGGTGTATCTGTCGTTAGTGGTGTGTGCGGCGCTGGTGAAATTCCTGGACGCATACAGGAAACAGCATCGTCTGGCGGCGGTATACAAGGAACTGCTCGTCTTTGGCGTGTCGCTGGTGTATCTCATCCTGACATTGTCAAGAACAGGCTATCTGGCGGTTGTGGTCATGGCGCTTATGATTATCCCCGTGATGTGCTTTTCCCTTGAAAAGAGATGGCGCAGCATGCTCCACAGCATAGGTATGATGGCGCTGGCGCTGGTTCTCTGTTTTCCGGTGGTCTTTAGCGCACAGAGAATGATACCCGCTGTGGTGGCACGCCCTGAGGCGCACGAGGTCGAGGAATTTCCGACGGAGATCATGCACGGCAGGGACACCGATTCGCGTTATTATATTACGATACAGCGTTTCATACAGGTATTTCAGATGAAGATACTGGGAATCCCGGAGGAGAAAAGCCTGCGGGCGATCTATATGGTGGTCGATGCCGGCGAAGAGCTATTCCATAATCCGCTGATCGCTGACATAGATGAAATTTTGCTCGTCTCCGCAGAGGATACGGCGGCTGGTGCGCAGACGGAGGATGGAACGCCGGAAGGGGAAGAACAGGAAGACGATTCTTATACCAACGGTAGGCTGGAAATTTTCAAATTGTATTATAATAACCTGAACAAAACCGGACATGATGATATGGGTATTATGGAGGTGAACGGACATTATAACGTCCATGCGCATAATATTTATCTTCAGGTCGCCTATGACCATGGCATTTATGTAGGGATCGTGTTTATCCTGCTCGGCGCCGGGACGCTTGTGCAGGCGGCGGTCTATTTTCATAAACGGAAGGAAGACAGGGCGTGTGCGGCGCTGCCACTTGCCATTCTGATTTTATTTGCCATTGCGGGGCTGACAGAATGGATCTTCCATCCGTGCAGTCCGATCGCATATTGCTTACTGCTGACATTGGCGCCGCTTCTTGCTGACAGACAAAGGACGGCGTAGGAATAAGGATATGGAAGAGAAGAGAAAACCATTTAATGTAAAGAAATTTTATCGAAGAACTTTCCTGATTATTTACGATGTGATCAGCGTGATTCTGGCAAGTTACTTAGCGCTTGTGATCCGCTACGAGTTTGATTTGGAGTCGATACCGGTACACTTTATGGAGCCGGTCGAGCAGTTTATGCCGATCAACATCCTGCTGACGCTGGTGATTTTTTATCTCCTTCACCTGTACAGCAGCCTGTGGGCTTTTGCGGGGGAGACAGAGTTACAGAATATCGTTGTATCCTGTCTTTTATCTACTCTTGTGAACAGCATCGGATTGCAGTTTTTTAAGATCAAAACACAGCCGGTTCCGAAAAGCTATTACTTTTTCTACTTGTTTCTGCTGATTAGCTGTATGTTTACAAGCCGTTTCTCGTATCGGTTTCTCAGGGGCTTAAAACATAAACAGCAGAATAAGAAAAATCTGATCTCTGTCATGGTGATCGGTGCGGGAGAAGCTGCCAATGTGATTATCAAGGAGATTGTAAACAGCAATTTCTCTACGATGGTCATCAAGTGTATCATTGATGATGATAAGGGAAAATGGGGAAGATACATTCAGGGGATCAAGGTCGTTGGCGGACGGGACAAGATTGTGGAATGTGCCGATGTCTACGATGTGGATGAGATTATCGTGGCAATGCCTTCCGCGAGCAGGGCACAGATCCGGGAAATTCTGGAAATATGTAAGGATGCGAACTGCAAACTGCGTTCCCTGCCGGGAATGTACCAACTGGTAAATGGGGAGGTCAATGTCTCCAAACTGCGTGACGTGGAGGTGGAAGACCTTCTCGGAAGGGACCCGATTACCGTCGATTTAAATTCGATTCTCAGTTATGTCCAGGGGAAGGTGATACTCGTCACAGGCGGCGGTGGTTCCATCGGCAGTGAATTGTGTCGGCAGATCGTGACGCATAAACCGAAACGGCTCGTGGTCGTGGATATTTATGAGAACTCGATCTATGACCTCCAGCAGGAGTTAAAGGCGGAATATCCAGAGCTTGATCTGGTGGTGCTGGTTGCCTCGGTGCGGAACACCAACCGCATGAATTATATTTTTTCGACGTACCGTCCCGACATTGTGTACCATGCGGCGGCGCATAAACATGTACCGTTGATGGAGGACAGTCCTACCGAGGCGATCAAGAATAACGTTTTCGGCACTTTTAAGACGGCTCAGGCGGCGGCGATGAGCGGGGTGCAGCGTTTCGTCATGATCTCCACGGACAAGGCGGTAAACCCGACGAACATCATGGGGGCGAGCAAGCGCATCTGTGAGATGATTATCCAGACTTTTGACAAACACTATGAGACGGAGTTTGTGGCAGTCCGTTTTGGCAACGTGCTGGGAAGCAACGGAAGCGTGATTCCGTTGTTCCGCAAACAGATCGCCGCCGGAGGCCCGGTGACGGTGACGCATCCAGATATCATCCGTTATTTTATGACCATACCGGAGGCGGTGTCCCTTGTGCTTCAAGCGGGTGCATATGCAAAGGGTGGCGAGATATTCGTGCTGGATATGGGTGAGCCGGTGAGAATCCTGGATCTGGCGCAGAATCTGATCAAACTGTCGGGATACCGCGTGGACGAAGATATCAAGATCGAGTTTACGGGACTGCGTCCGGGGGAAAAGTTATATGAAGAACTCCTGATGGACGAGGAGGGTATGAAGGATACGGCGAACAAGATGATTCACATCGGAAAGCCGATCGAACTCGACGAACACGAGTTTTTCAGACAGCTTAAGAAACTGAAAGACGAATGCCAGATCGAGAGTTCCGATATCAGACCGTTGATTAAGGAGATTGTCCCGACCTATCACAGTATGGGCGAAGAATAGAAGAAAAGAGGCAGATGGATATGGAGAGAAAGAGAATTTATTTGTCCTCGCCGACAATGCACGGGGATGAGCAGAGATTTGTGCAGGAGGCTTTTGATACGAACTGGGTAGCTCCTTTAGGACCGAATGTTAATGCCTTTGAGAAGGAGATTGCGGAATATACGGGATGCGGTCATGCGGCAGCGCTCAGCGCGGGGACGGCGGCAATCCATTTATCTTTGAAATTGCTGGAAATCGGGGAAGGTGATGTGGTATTTGTGTCGGATCTGACCTTCTCGGCAACCTGTAATCCGATTCGATATGAGAATGCAACGCCGGTATTTATCGACGCGGAGCCGGATACGTGGAATATGTCGCCTGCAGCGCTTCGGAAGGCTTTCGAGAAATATCCGAATCCGAAGGCGGTCATCTGTGTTCACCTATATGGTACTCCGGCAAAACTGGATGAGATTATGGAAATCTGTGAGGAACACAATGTACCGCTAATCGAGGACGCGGCGGAATCCCTTGGCAGTACCTATAAGGGGAAGTATACGGGTACGATCGGTAAATACGGAATTTATTCTTTTAATGGAAATAAGATTATCACGACGTCCGGAGGCGGTATGCTGGTGTCCCATGAGGAAGAGGCGACTAAGCGAGCGACGTTCCTTGCGACACAGGCGCGTGATCCCGCAAGGCATTATCAGCATTCTCAAATTGGGTATAATTATCGTATGAGCAATATCACGGCAGGGATCGGCAGGGGGCAGCTGCTTCATTTGGAGGAGCATAAGGCGAAGAAAAAAGCAATCTATGCGCAGTACCAGGAGGCGTTTGCAGATATCCCTAAGATCTGTATGAATCCGCTGAACCCCGACGGGGATGCCAACTGCTGGCTGTCCGGAATGGTGATTGACAAACAATGTAAAATAACACCCGATATGATAATGGACGCGCTGGCGGAGGAAAATATCGAATCCAGACCGATCTGGAAGCCTATGCACTTAC
>JAMPGN010000059.1 GCA_023663915.1 Eubacterium sp.
TATGGCAAAATTGAAAATTAAAATCGGGAAGACGGAGTTCATGGCAGACGGGAACCCGGAACATATTGAAAAGGAGCTTTCGGCATTTACCGAAATGGTGCGGAGCACCCCGGCAATAATGAATGTCACAAATTGTCTTCCGGAAACCGGGCTGAAAAAAGCAGATAAAGGGTGCGAAATAGCACAGGCAGGCAAAGGGGCAAAGGTAGTTAGGCATAAATCAGAGCAGGTTGCATGGGAAAATTTGCCTGATAATATGCAGCTGTATGACGAGCTAGAGTGTGATCTGAGTAATGGCAACAGGGCAACTTTTGTGTTAATCAAGGAATCGGATGGTTATTTGACCTTTTGCAGTAAAGACTGTATGACAAGGCATTGCATGAATGATAATGCCAGCATCAAAAGCGGAATTGCGGCTTCTGAAATGCAGGAATATCTTGATACAGAAGTATGGAATTTACTGCCGGACGAATTAAAGGACATTATCGCTGTAACAAGGCGGAAATACAAGGACGGGGATCAGACAAAAGAATTTGACGCAAAATTGTTCCTTTTATCTGCTTCTGAGGTATTTGAAAAAGATGAATGCTGTGGCGAGGAAGAATTATACAGCCAGATTGATTATTTCAAGGATGAAAGAAATCGGGTGAAATGTAAAGACAGGGAAACGGCTTACTGGTGGCTTTCGTCTCCTGACGCAGGCTACAGCACGGCCTTTTGCATTGTCCTCACTTCCGGCGGCGCCAACGTCGTCTACGCCAGCAACGCGAACGGCGTTGTCCCCTGCTTTTGTATCAAAAAATCATAATATATGGCGGCCTTGTGCCGCCATAACACAAAAACAGGAAGGCTGGCATGGAGTATGTTTAGCTTGCGGAAAGAATATGCGTCTGATTTTTGATGAAAAAGAGCAAATTATGAGAGCTGAAAAATGGGAGTTAAAACCTTAAAGGAGGAGGCGTGAAATGGCAATTTTGAATTACACAACAACCGTGGATAGTTTTAAAACAGTATCAGAACTTGCGTAGGAACGATGAAAAATAACAGGAGGGAAAACTTGAACAAGAACCAGATCAGAAATGAATACAGATACAATAAAAAATTCCGTGATTATGTGGATAAATACTGTATGCGTCACGGCATGTCTGTAAAGGAAGCACTGGAACAGAGACCTGTAAAACAGTCTTATCTTTACAACACGGAAGTATGACGGGGTGGGATATGGATAAATGGGATGTGTTCTGGACAATAATCGTTTTGTTCATATCGTTAGCGGTGATGGCATGGACTGATGATTATGGCGGGTGATGGTACATGGAAATGTAGAAACGGAGGAATTTTGTAATCATGGGAGGAAAACGCGCAAGGGATACCCTTGAGGAATTTAACCGGCAGAATAGACGCGACGGAGTTACCTATGCGGAAGCACAGCGAAGGGAGACCCTGGGCGAGATAGAAAAGATTAGGAAACCGCACGATGGAACGGTTTATAAGAAGGCATCAGAATGGAATGCGCTTAAGAAACGGTAAATGATGCCGGAAAGGAGTGAGGAAAAGTGATAACTACCGGGACAGGAACAGAGAAGTTATACAGGAAAGATGCCCGTTTTAAAAGATATGTTGACCGGTACTGCCAGAGCAGGGGATGCACTGTGAAAGAGGCATTGCGGCATAATCTGGTGATAGAGGTCGGGGAATATTACAGGAATGAAATTCAGCAAAAATATTCCACACGGAATATCGATATATGATTTTGGAATATTTACAGCATAAAGAGAGGGATAGAAAAATGATAGAGCGGGAGTCATGGCATATCATAGAATACATAATACGCAGGTATCCGTCGGCAAAAAAGGAATATGAAGGATATGTATCTGAGATCATGTCAGCGACGGGGGCAGCAGTCGTCAGAGTAACAGAAAATGAAGATTATACCAAGCCCCAATCCGTAACGGAGGCAAAAGCGCTTAAAATGACTTCCGCATATGCAGACAGGCTCAAACACCAGATAGAAGCGGTAGAGCTGGTTTATGACAATCTCCGTCCGGAAGAACAGAAAGTTATGTCGGCAAGATTCTGGACAGACCGGCGCCGTAACATTCCCTATACGAAAATAAGGGGTGTGAACTATTCAGAACGCCAGATGAGACGTATTGTAAAAAAGATCATCATTCAAGTGGGAAGATATTTGGGGGAGGTAAAATAAGAGAGTGTTTGAATGGTCTGACATTGGGTGAAGCACGCAGCCTAATCGCTGCATACTTCATCCAGGGTCACTTCCAACACAGCAGTCAGTTTCATCAGCGTGGAGACCATACAGTCTCCGCGCTTTTCGATATCTTGAATAGTACGTCTTGGAACGCCGCTAAGTTCTGCTAGTTTGGGAACAGAAAGCCCCTTTTCAATCCTGATTTCTTTTAATTTCATGAATGGTACTCCTTATTTCCGGTGTAATAGAAATTAGTGTGATCATTGCAATAATGAATACCGCAATGGCAGCAGGACGTGTCCAGTTGAAACAAAATGCGATAATGATTGCAATAATCAATAATGTGGCGCGTAAAAAAGTTTTTTTCATTTTACATTCATTCACCAATGTGATAAGATTTTTAAAAGGAGGGGGAAGTTGCCTTCCCCTTTCCTTGGTTTATTTGAGGGCGAGTATCAAAGCGGATATAGAAGAAATTACACTTGCTATGGCGACTAGCAGTTGTATAATCAGCTTTGCAATTCGCTCTCTTTGTTTTCGCTTTTTCTTATGCGACATTGGTTTTCCTCCTTTCCTTTGATGTAATTATATTATAGCACGCTATAACGTGCTAGTCAAGACAAAAAGATAAAAAAGTTAGTGATTTTAGAAAAGATGAACGGATTTTTCATGTCAAATGTGGTATTATGGTAGCATGATATAATAAATCAAATGGAAATCAAGGAAAGCATCGGGGAAATCCGGTGCTTTTGTTATGCCAAAAACTCTCATAACAATACAAGGACAAGTGTTATGATAAATCCTGTTTTAACTAAGCAATAAAGAGGACATCGCAATCAAAAGGTACTTCCTGCCCCTACCCCGGATGCGGGTACGAGGAAGGTCCAGCCTTTTTGCGTTTTTGGAAGAAAAAAATATAGCACTTCCGTCCGCTTTTGAGGGACGGCAGAGGGGAGTTGAGTATGGATGGAAGTCAATCAAAAACAACTGTCACAATATTTGGGGATCTCAACCCGCAGAATCCGCGATTTACGGAAAGAAGGACTATTTCAGAAAGTCAATGACAAGGTGGCGGGATATGATCTTGCAAGATGCATCCAGGAGTATATTGAATACAAGGTAAATGCGGAAACGGGAAGGAGGGCATATGCATCGAAAGAGGAAGTGCAGGCACGGCACGAGGAAGTCAAAAAAGAAATCTCCTTATTGAAGCTGCGACATCTGCGACGGGAACTTCATGAGGCAGCAGATGTCGAGGAATTTCTGTCGGACATGCTGGTTCGTTTCCGGAACCGTATGCTTGCGGTTGCGCCGAGGGTGGCGATGAAAGTTGCAGGGGAAACAGATATCAGTACACTGACGGAAATCATTCACAAGGAAATGGCTGCTACGCTGGAAGAATTATCAGAATACGATCCGGATGAAATAGACGGCATGGATCTGCATGACTACGACGATGATTCGGACGACGAAGAGGACGAAAAGGAAGAGATGGAATGAGTCAAAGGTCGAGATCACGGGAGAAAACAAAACGATTGTTCAAAAGAGTGATCAAAAGAACACTGATACCGCCAGAGCAAATGAGTGTCTCACAGTGGGCGGAAAAGTACAGGGTGCTGGACGAGACAAGCAATATCTCAGGACGGTGGTCGAACAGCATTACGCCGTATCTCGTCGGGATAATGGATACCTACCTTGATCCATGGGTGAGGGAAATTTATTTCTGCAAGGCGACACAGGTCGGAGGCACGGAAGCGCTTATCAACCTGCTCTGCTATATCTTGATGATGGAACCGTCACCGACAATGATCGTGTACCCGACGAAGGAGCTGGCGAAGGATATTTCAAATGGGAAATTGAAGCCCGCATTCCGGCTGATACCGGAAATTAAAAAGATTTTCTTAGAAGGGAAATCGAAACAACTGTTATTGAAATTCAAGAGGATGTCAATTTATCTGCGCAGCGCAGAGACACCGGCACAGCTTGCATCGGTTGCGATCAAGTACCTGTTTTTCGACGAGATAGACAAGATGGGTGGAGCGAGCCAGAAAGAGGCATCCCCGTATAATCTGGCGAAGGAAAGGACGAAAACTTATCATTCCCAGAGTAAAATATACGCCTGTTCGACACCGACACTGAAAACAAATTATATATGGCGGCTTCATGAAGATGCGGACGAAGTACGGCACTATTTCGTCCCATGTCCGCACTGCGGTGAGATGATCGAGTTAAAATGGAAACAGGTCATTTTTGAGAAAGATGAAAACCGGGAGTTAAGCCCCTATGAAAGGGCGCAAAGCGCGGTATATATCTGCCAGGAATGCGGATGTATTATCCATAATTCGGATAAGCCGCAGATGCTTCTGAAAGGGGAATGGAGAGCGGTCAAAAAGCGGGGCAATGGGAAACCTAAGACGGTAGGATTCTGGATCAATTCACTGTACAGCGTATTCGTGACATGGGAACTGATTGCGGAGGAGTTCTTGAAGACAAGGGATGACCCGGACGAGTATCAGAACTTCATCAATAGCTGGCTTGCGGAGCCGTGGGAAGATACCAGGTTAAAAACAAGCGCGGATCTGGTGTTGGACCGGCAGACAGGATTGGAACCGTATATGCTTCCAGAATGGACCAAACTGTTGACAGGCGGTGTCGATGTGCAGGAAACGTGTTTCTATTGGACGCTCCGTGCCTGGGGAAACTTTTCGACAAGCCAGAATATTGCACACGGACAGGCGCTTTCCTTCCGGGAAATCGAACGCATCATGAATCTGAAATATAAGATGGCGGACGGGACAGAGATGATTGTCAACTTGGCGTTGATCGATTCGGGAGACCAGACGGACATGGTTTATGATTTTTGTACGGATAATAGCGACTGGGCTTTACCCTGTAAGGGTGCATCAAACAGTATGCAGTCCCATTATAGAATATCCAAGGTCAATAAATCGGACAGTAAGGCGTATGGAATGGACTTGGTTTTGGTGGACGGCGGAAAGTATAAAGACATGATAGCGGCAAGGATGCACCGGGCAAACGGCGAAGGTTCATGGATGGTACATAAGGACTGTGATACGGAGTATGCAGAGCAGGTGACAGCTGAGCATAAAGTGAATGTACGGTTGGGAAATGGAAAAAAGAAACTGGCATGGACCATGAAAACAAGCCATGCGGACAATCATTACCTGGATGCAGAGGTTTATGCCTACGCGGCGGCGGATATTCTCGGTGTGCGGACCCTGCATATGGAAGAATTGGAAGAAAGCGAACGGGAAGAAGCAAAACCACAGCCACAGGAAGACGGATACAGACCGGAAGAGGAATGGATCAGGCAGAATGAGGACTGGTTAAAGGAGTGAGAACAGATGGAAGTGAAGGAAGGAACGGTTGAAGAGCGGTTACTGGAAGTAAACAATGCAATTTCAAATGTGCTGATAGGCGGACAGGCATACCGGCTTGGCACGCATAGCCTTACGCGCGCCGATCTGAATACCCTGCTCGATATGCAGCGGGATTTACAGGCGCAGGTTGCCAATCAGGATACCGGATTGATGGATAATACCTATCTGGGAGTTTTTGAAGGGAGATAAAGGATGAATTTATTGGATAATATCATATCGTTTTTCTCGCCGGAGTGGGGCGTGCGGCGCGATTTATGGCGCCGATACGGGGATGAACTTCGGGAGTATGATGCCGCTGGATATGGGAACGGCAACGCAAACTGGCGGGTAGGAAACCAGTCGGCGGAGATGACGGACCGGTACAGCCGGGAAACCGTAAGGGCACGGACAAGGGATCTGGAACGCAATTCGGACATGCTTAACGCTGTGATCAGCGCTTTCAAGAGGAATGTGTTCGGGAGCGGTTATGCGTTGACGCCCAAGACGGACAATGAGGAGATCGATAAAATCCTGTTGAACGCGTGGAAACGCTGGTGTAAGAAGCAGAATTGTGATGTTACCGGAACGCAGAACTTTAACCAGATCATGCGGATGTGTGTGCAGCGTAAAAAGATAGACGGCGGGATACTGATCTTGAAAAGGTATACGGCGCAAGGGTTTATTCCCTTCCAGATTCAGACGATCGAGGTGGACGAACTGGACATTACGCAGATACAGCCGAAAGCGAAAGGAAACAAGGTGGTTGGAGGAATTGAATACAATCGGTGGAATCGCCCGATGGGGTATTGGTTCCGGCAATATGATATTGAAGGGTCACAGCTTTTAAATTCCGTATATGTGGATGCAAAAGATGTGATTTTTTATTTTACGAAGCGCCGTCCGTCACAGATTCGGGAAATGTCGGATTTGAGCCCGACCGTGACGAGGATAAGGGATGCCAATGAGTTTATGACGGCAGTGTCAGTCAAAGAACGGATTGCGGCATGTCTGGCAGTGTTTATCAAGAAATCCATACCCAGCAACGCGCCGGGAAGGAACAGCCGCAGTGTTTCCGGGAAGTCATCCTATGATGGGAAGACGATTGCGCCGGGAATGATCCGGGAGTTAGACCCGAATGATTCCATCGAGGTAGTAAACCCGAATGGACAGAGCACCGATGCAAACACCTATCTGAAATTGATGCAGCATATGATCGGCGCAGGACAGGGGCTTTCTTACGAAGCGACCAGCCGGGACATGTCGGAGACCAATTATTCCTCTGCAAGGCAGGGCATGATTGAGGACGGATTGACTTATGCGGACGAGAAAGAACTGCTTATGGAAGTCATGAATGAGATTTATGAGACGTTTGTCATATCCTGTGTGCTTGCTGGCGTGGTGGAAGCGCCGGACTTCTGGGAAAACAAGGAAAAATATCTTGCGCACAGATGGACGGAAGCGCCTAAGAAATGGATTGATCCGGCGAAAGAGGCGACGGCGAACCGGATCGCGCTCAGCACGGGGCAGAAGACATTCAAGGAGATATCCGCCGAAAATGGGAAAGATTGGCAGGAACAGATGGATGAGATTCTTGACGTGCTGGAATATGCAGAGGCAAGAGGACTCAATATGGGAGGTGTTTTATTTGGAAATGACGGGTTATACGGGAATCCTGAAAAGGGAGACCCCGAAAGAAAATCATTTGAAACGTGAAAGGATCGTTGATGCGATCCGTACCGTGGAGGGAGAGGGGAATGAGCGGAAGTTTATTCTGTCCTTTTCCAGCGAGCAGCCCTATGAGCGGTACTGGGGAGTGGAAATTCTCGACCATTCCGAGGGATGCGCCGATCTGGAAAGAATCAATAAGATTGGGTGTGTGCTATTCAACCACAAGCGGGATGCCGTCGTAGGTAAAGTGCTGCGCGCGTGGATAGAAAACGGGCGCGGTATGGCGGAGATTGAATTTGATACGGACGAGGAATCGGAACGAATCTATCAGAAGGTCAAGTCGGGCACGTTAAAGGGTGTATCGGTTGGATACTGTGTGTCTGTGTGGGAGGAAGTGGCAGTCAATAAGCAATCCTCGGACGGAAGGTTTACGGGACCGGCGGAAATTGCCAAGAGATGGGAAATTTTAGAGATATCGATCGTCAGTGTACCGGCCGATCCGACCGTGGGAGTAGGAAGAGCGGCAGAAAACACTGGACAGCCTGCAGAAATTTATAGAAGGCAGTCCATTGTAAATAAAAATAAGGCTAGAGGAGGAATAAGAGAAGAAATGAACAAAAAGAAACAGAGAGACCAGAAGATCCTGCAGCAGCAATCGATTCTCGATAAGGCAAAAGCGGAACAGCGGGAACTTGGCGCAGAAGAAAAACAGTTGTTTGACTCCCTGCAGCGTGAGATCGATGACCTTACGAGGGAGATCGAACAGGAAGAACAGGCAGAACCTGCAGGAGAGGCAGTAGCCGAAAGCAGGGAGGGCGAAAAGACGGGACAGCGCAGGGAGCCAGACCCGGAACAGGTAAGGCAGCAGGAACGGAAACGCATAGCGGATATCACACGTCTTTGTCGGGAGTTTGGCATGGATGACCAGATGGAAGGGTTTATCTCCGGCGGAACAAGCGTAGAGAACGTGCGCGCCGCAGTGATCGAGCAGATGAGGCGGGACGGACAGCCCTTGAATAGCAGGGTTGTTGTGGAGACAGACGAGCAGGATAAATTCCGGGATGCCGCTTCGGACGCTTTGCTGATGCGCGGCGGCGTCAGTTTAGAGCAGCCGGCAGCAGGCGCAAGGGATTTCATGGGAATGTCGCTGCGCGATCTGGCGATTGAAAGCCTTGCGGCGGAAGGAAATACCAACTTAAATCGGTTGAGCTCGGATGAATTGTTTCGTATGATACAGCGTCAATTTTTTAATCCTTCCGCGGTGTTTCCGACCATCATGGATAATGCGGTCAAGAAAGCATATGTGGAAGGACACAAGACTGCACCGGTCACTTTCGATATCTGGACAAAGCGTGGCACGTTAAAGGATTTCAAAACACATGATAACAATTATCTGTCCGGGCCGGCAGGAGAATTATTGGAAGTCCCGGAAGGCGGAGAATTGAAGCATGATGTGTGGAAGGACGAGAAACGCCCCACAAGAAAGCTGAAAACATATGGGCGGCAATTCACAATGAGCAGACAGGCATTTATCAATGATGATGTTGGTATGATTACCAGAATGCCGGCAAAATACGCTACTTCTGCACGTAAGACGCAGAATAAGCAGTGCTATGAGAAGCTCGTCGGGAATCCGGTTATCTACGACGGAAAGCCGTTGTTTGGTAAGGATCACAAGAATCTGTTGGCACAGGGGACCGGAATCACGAGGGAAGCGGTGCAGGGAATGATTATGGCGTTATCCGACCAGAAAGACGAATTTGACAATGTATGTATCATCCGGCCGGCATTCTTGATTGTTCCGAGTGGATACCAGTTTGAGATGTATACGTTGTTTTATAGCCCGACGATCAACACGTCGGATAATACGCAGGCGGTGAATCCTTTATATCAGTACCGGGAAAGGATACAGGTTGTGGAGGACCCGATGATCAATGCATTGTGCGGCGGATTTGGCAAGCAGATGCCGTGGTGGTTGCTCGGAGCGAAGGAAGACACGGATTTCATCGAGGTAGATTATCTGAACGGGCAGGAAGTGCCGTCGATTAGAAGATCGGAAATACCGGGAACGTTAGGTTTCGTGTGGGATATCTATCTGGATTGGAATATTACAGTCATGGACTATCGGGGAGTGATTAAGAATCCGGGTGTAACCATGGAAAATCCTGTGAAACTTGCATGATATGAGGAGGAAAACGGATGAAAGCATCATATTACCAGAAGGGTGAGACCCTTGACTATGTAAATACCACGAAGGGAAAGATTGAGGCGGGAACTGTACTGATACTTGGAAACCGTATCGGAGTAGCCGGTACGGATATCGAGGCGGGCGCGATTGGCAGTGTCCATGTGTCGGGAGTGTATGAATTGGACAAGAAGGACACGGAAGAGCTTGCAGTAGGGACAGCGGTCTATTTCACCGCAGATGGAATTACCGCCGCCGCGTCGGAAGGAACGGACAAGGATGCAGTGCAGAATATTCCGGCGGGCTTTGTGGCAGCCGCATCTCCGGCGAAGAGCACAAAGGTACACGTCAAGATCAATGCATGAAAACTTTTAAGGATATCTTACAGCAGGACATCAAGCGGACGTTCCTAAATATTGACGAGTTCGGGGAGATGCACGACATCAATGGACAGGAAGTTACGATCATTATTGATGAAAATGAACTGACGGAACGGGAAAAACGACTGCGCAGGAATGAAGGGGAACTGCATAAAAAGCAGCTCCTCTTTTATATTGCAGCGGAAGACTTCGGCAATCTTCCGGCGCCTGGAAAAGTGCTGAAACTGGATCAGAAATCGTATATCATCACGGATGCGGAAGACGAAGGCGGTATTTATTCAATTAGTTTGGAGGCGGTGAAATCATAATGGTATGGCAGATAGAACCTTATCAGGCAACGCTGGATGCCATCGAGAAGCGGCTAAAGGAGGTGGGGGAAGAGAGAAATATGCACAGGATTCTGAGAAAGGCGGTCAATGAGGTGGCAGGTGTCGGCAAAGAACAGTTGCATAAAGAGACGAAGGCATATTATACCATCAAAAGCAAGGCATTCAAAAAGAGTGATATTGAAAAAAAGGCTACCAGTTCAAAGCATCCGGGTGCGACAATTACCGTAAAGGGCGAGCCGATCGGTGTAAAGGCAGGGTATGCGACCAGGAAGAACGGGAAGCGGAAGGGCGCCAAGGTGCAAGTTCTTGCGAAATCAACTATGCAGGAAATCCAGGTAGAACACAATGGACATGCCTACAAAGCGTTTATGGCGACCATGACAAATACAGACAGCCAGGGAAATGAGACCACGCATACCGGCATATTCCAGCGTGTGCCTGGTAAGTATATGAAGAAATATCAGCCGATTAAGGATAAAACGAAAGGACGTGAAAAGATCAAAGAAATTTATTCTCTCTCCAAAGCAAAAGCCGGAGAGATCGCTTATGTGGAGGAGGGAAATTATTACGAACTGTCGGGAGAGCTTGTCTACCGGCTATTAAAAAATATGAATGCAATCATTGAGGAGGCTAAGGCAAAGAAATGACAACTTATCAGCTACAGAAGGATCTGGCGGAGGAAATCGAACAGATCACAGAGGACATGTTATTTCAGAATCCGGAAGGCAAGCCGGAACACATGAAAGCCTTTCTGCAGGATTTGCCGAAACGAGAGCAGACGGTACAGCCGGGAAACCTGATGGTGGAGGAGGATGAAGACGATCCTTATCCGTTCTGTGTCGTCCGGCTGGAATCCGGTGCAGTACTGAGCGGCGCACAGGCAGTCACGGTAATACTGGTGTTCGGCATCTTCGATGATGGAATGGAGAACTTAGGGCATCAGTCATTGCTGAATGTGATCCATAGGGTTTCCGAGCGTTTTATCAGCAATCCTGTACTGAAAGACAGATATCAGATGGATGTCAGGAGAGGGATCAACTGGATACTGGACGAGGAAGACCGGTACCCATATTATATAGGCGGTCTGGAAATGACATGGAACGCCTATTTCGTAGAGAGAGGAGAGGACCAATATGTCTGAGAGAAAGAGCATGAAGCAGGAAAAGGCAGCAGGGACACAACAGGCGTTAATCTGGATGGGACCTGCGATTTCCGGTGTAGCGATGCCGGGAACGGTCTATCGGAATGGTTTGACGCCGCAGATTGAGAAGGCGGTGGAGGAACAGCCAGCGTTAAAGAGGCTTCTAGTACCAGTCGGTGAGGCGTCAGAAATGCGAAAGGAGTTAAGAAATCCGCAGTCCGCAGCCAGCATTTGTTATCACAATGCGCTTGCGTATAGGAAGAAAGGAGTAGGGAATGAGTGAAAATTATAATCATGGCGTCCGCGTCATAGAAGAAGGGACGGACACGGGCCAGCCGATTGTCGGGACAATGGGAGTACAGGTCGTGATCGGGACTGCGCCGGTCAATCTGTCAGAAAATCCGGAGGCAGCAGTAAATGTGCCGGTACTTTGCAGCAGTATGCAGGAGGCAAAGCGGAAACTCGGTTATAGCGGGGACTTTGAATCGTATACGCTGTGTCAGTCGATGTTTGCCAGTTTTCTGGTCTATGCGGTTGCGCCGGTCGTATTCATCAACGTGCTTGACCCGGCGCGTCACAGAAAGGAAAATGTGGCCAAAGAGTATGCGGTCATGGACGGTCAGGCGGTAGTAGATGATGTCGTCGGCGTATTGAAAGAGAGTGTCAAAGTCCAGGCAGGAGAAGTGGCGCTCACCGATGGCACAGACTATTTATTGTCTTTTAATGACAAGGGACAGCTTGTTATCACGATGATCTCAGAGCAGGCTTTGGGAGCGCAGAGTGTAAGGGTGGAGTCCGTCAGTATCGATCCGGCGTCCGTGACTGCGGATGATATCATAGGCGGTTATGATGTCAGGACAGGAAAAGAGAGCGGGCTGGAAGTATTGCGGCAGGTATATCCGAGGACGGGAATGCCGCCGTCGCTCCTGCTTGCGCCGGGGTGGAGCCATGACCCGAAAGTAGGCGCGGTGATGATCGCAAAGTGTGAGTATATCAACGGGGTATTTTCGGCGGAATGCCTGCTTGACCTAGATACGGGGAAAACGAATCTGTATACGGATGTGCCGGATGTCAAGGAAGAAAGCGGGTATCAGGACAGACATGCAATCGTGTTGTGGCCGATGGTACAGGCAGGAGGAAGGACATTGTATTATTCGGCAATGTTTGGCGCCATGGCGCAGTATACCGACGTGTCAAATGGGAATGTTCCGAGTCTGTACCTTTCCAATAAGTTATTGTCTGTAGATAAGGCGGTATTGGCGGACGGGACAGAAGTATTCATGGACCGCGAGCAGGCAAATACATTGAATGCTGCGGGTGTAGTCACCTTGGTAAGCGAAGGCGCCTGGCGTTCATGGGGAAATAACACATCGATCTATCCGGCGTCGGAAGACACCAAGGATAGGTGGATTGCGTGCAGGAGAATGTTTACCTGGATGTCAAACAGGCTGATCACCGTTTACCATGACAAGGTGGACAGCCCGGCGAATTACCGGCTGATTGAAAGCATCTGTGATTCGGAGAATATCAGTTTAAACAGCTATGTGGCAGATGGGAAACTGGCAGGTGGACGGATTGAGTATAACGAGGAAGAGAACAGCGTAGAGAATATTCTGACGGGTCAGGTGGTATTTCATCTCTACATGGCGGCATTTACGCCGGCGGAAGATGTCGTGTTTCTATTGAAATTTGATCCGGATCTGCTTACGGCAAGTCTGACCGGGACGGGAGGTGCATCATAATGAGTGGTATTCAGACAAATAACAGCGGAATGGTATTTCCGGAGGTAATCAACAATTTTAACGTGTATAACGATGCGAATCGGATTGTCGGGACGACGGGAGAAATCAGTCTTCCAGATATACAGGCGGTGACGGCGACGATTTCCGGCGCGGGGATACTGGGAGAGTATAATACGGCGGTGGTCGGAATGTTCCAGAGCATGGCTCCGGAAATCCCGTTCCGTATGATCGACAAGGATTTCTTCATGATGCTCAATACCGGGGAACAGTCTAAGATCACGCTGCGTTCCTCGGTGCAGCAGAGGAACCGAGAGACGGGCGGGACGCTCAGCACGCAGGCGATGCGCGTGGTATACAGGGGACACCCAACAGCGGCGAAGTTAGGAACGGTGAAGCAGGGGGAAATGATGAATGCATCGATCACCTTGGAATTGACTTATATACTGATTGAGTTTGGCGGTACGGTGATGCTGGAACTGGACAAGCTGAACAGTATATACAAGGTAAACGGAGTAGACCTGCTTGCGGATATCAGAAAACAGTGTTAAGGAGAGGAGAAAGAAATGGAAGCAGATAAGAAAAATACAGATCGAATGGAAATCAATCAGGAGGATGATTTGGTCATTCGTTTAAAGAAACCTATTACATTTGAGGGGGAGCGCTATGAGACGATCGATTTAAGTGGACTGAATGAGGTCAAAGCCTCGGATATGGTTACGGTCAGTCGGCGTATGGCAAGAAACGGAAGTAATTACGTGACATCAGAAACGACTTTGGAATACGCCTTGAATATGGCAAATATCGTTACCGGGCTTCCATTGGAGTTTTTCGACCAGTTACCGCCATATGCGGCAATGGCGATCAGAAATAGTGTCGTGGCTTTTTTATTCAGGCAGGAATAAAGCCGTCTGATACCCCGTCCCTGCGTCGGGTCTGTATCCAGATGTCAGCAGCAGGGTACGGGGATATCGGTTATTTTATGTCGCTGCCGATTGAGGAACTTATAGCAGTGGTAAATGAGATCAACGCAATCAGGAAAGAACGTAGAAGAAAGTAGGCACTCGGAAGTGACTGCTGTGGGGAAATGCCATGGGAAAAAACAAAGAATATGAGCTTGCAATCAAAATAGCGGGAGAAATAGAGAAATCGTTTTATGAGAGTATGAAGTTGACCAGGAAAGAGCTGTGGGACATTGCGGAACAGTCAGCGAGGGCATCGCAGATGATGAGCAGCTCAGCGTTAGAATATGAATCATCCTTAAGGAAGAGTCTAGGCAGGCAGTTGAAGGAGGTTGAGCCGTTTTTTTCCGGAATGGAATCAGCAGCGAGGAAAACATTCGATGTGATGTCGAAAGCGGCTCTTGCAACCGGCGCTACGATTACGGCGGGGCTTGCTGCGTCGATAAATGTCGGATCGGAATTTGAATCGGCTTTTGCAGGGGTAAAGAAGACCGTCAATGCGTCGAATGCTGAGTTGCAAGAGATGCGGGATGCGATCCGGGGAATGGCGGCAAACGAACTGCCAATGTCCGCTGCCGAGTTGTCAGAGATTGCAGAATCGGCCGGACAGTTGGGAATACGTAATGAGAGCATCATTGCCTTTACGGAGACGATGGCAAATATGAGCGTTGCGACCAACTTAGGCAGTGACGAAGCCGCAGAAGAATTTGCCAAGTTTGCCAATATCACACAGATGGAACAGGAGTATTTCAGCAATCTTGGAAGTTCCGTGGTGGCGCTGGGAAATAACATGGCGACGACAGAGGCGGATACGGTTTCTATGGCAATGCGGATCGCGGCAGCAGGACACCAGATCAATCTGTCTGAGGCGGATATCGTGGCATATTCGGCGGCATTATCGTCAGTAGGCATTGAAGCAGAGGCGGGCGGCAGCGCTTTCTCCAAACTGCTGGCTAAGCTGCAGTTAGCAACGGAGACAGGGGAGAGCTTGAAAGAATATGCCCGCGTAGCGGGAATGACAGGGCAGGAATTTAAGCAGGCATTCCAGGAGGATGCAACGGTGGCAATCAACGCATTTCTGACGGGTCTGACGGATACGGGGCAGAACGGAAAGAGTGCGATCGCCGTACTGGAGGAAATGGGGCTTACGGAGGTACGGCTGCGTGATACCCTGCTCCGTGCAGGCAATGCGAATGAACTGTTTGCAGATGCGCTGGCGATCTCGAACCAGGCATGGGAAGAAAATACCGCCCTTGCAAATGAGGCGCAACAGAGATACCAGACTTTTGAAAGCCAGTGCCAGATGACAAAGAATAAGATTACGGATTTGGGAATCAGTCTTTATGATGATATGCGTCCGGCACTGACAGAAGGGATCGGGTTAGTTAATGAATTTATTGATGGTCTGGCAGGTGGAGAGGATGTATTGGGCGGCATGATAGAATCCGCGACCAAGAAAATGCCAACCATGGTGAGACAGGTAAAAGAGGCAGGGGAAGCTGTTCGCGATTTCTCAGAGCCATTTCTGGCAGTGGGCGGTTTTCTGGTGGACCATCCGGGAATCATCACAGGGACGATTGCCGGAGTCGGGACGGCGTTAGCGTCGTATAAGATTGCTTCGGGGATATCGTCTATCACAAAGGCATTCAGTGCGTTAAATCCTGTGGGAATGACATTTCTTGCTTTGGGCGGTGTGGCAGCAGTCATTACGGGGATCGGGACATCCGTAAAGAAGGCGGCGGCGGAAGCGAAACAGGCGAACTTAGATGCGCATTTCGGGGATATCGCCTTGTCCTTATCCGAACTGCAGGAAGCGGCAGCACATGTGGTCGGCAGCCAGGAGCTTGATAAGGTTCGTGAAAGCCTTGCTGCAATGAGTGAGGTGGATGGACTCGCATCGGACATCAAGGATGCTATGAGGGAACTGAACCGGATGAACTGGAAAGTTTCGGTCGGGATGAAGCTGTCCGAGACAGAGCAGGATTCCTATCGGGAACAGATCGAGAACTATATAAACTCCACACAGGCGTATCTGACGGAACACCAGTATGCAGTCAATCTGTCGGTCGGGGTACTTACGGATAGTGATCTGGAGGGTCATAATATCGTTACCAAGGTAAACCAGTTCTATTATGATAAGGAGAAGGAACTTGGAAGAATTGGACAAAGGCTTCAAAAAGTGATCAATGATGCGTTCCTGGATGGATTGCTGGATATTAATGAAATAGAAGAGATCACGCAGTTACAGAACCAAATGGCGGAAATACAGAACGCTTTTGCAGGGGTAGAGTATGATGCAAATTTGGAGCTTTTAAAAACAAAATATTCTTTTGGGGATATGGATGCGGAAAGTTTTAGGAATTTTCAGGCGGAAGTAAATGAACAGACAGTGGCTGCAAGAGCTGATTATGAGAAAGCATTCATTATGTCAACGGCAAATGCAAAGCTGATGTTAGAAGAAGGAGATATAAGTCAGAAAGAATATGACAAGATGGTTGCAGAGTACAGGGAGAATTATCTGCAGCATATAGCTGATTTAGATTTGAAAGCTACGGATATCCAAGCACAGGCGATCAAGGAACAGTATCCAGAAATATTTAATTCGGATGTTATAGATCAACGTATTAAGAATGTGACCCAGGGCGCTTTAGAATATATTGGGGCGACGGGAAATACTGTGACTGGATTTGACGAGTATAATTATGAGGTTTTGACATCGGGATTGGATCAATCCACTATGGATGCAATTTCGGAACTTGGAGAAGATTATACCCCTCAGATGGAAGAATTTCATAAGATGGTGAGAGAATTTCGGGAGGCTGGCGAAGCGGTTCCAGCGGAGTTTGCAGCAGGATACCATGATACGGCAATCGTTGGGGCAATGCTCGGTGACATGGATTCTTTATATCTACTGATGGGTGAAGAGGCTCAGGGGAGTCAAGAATATAGGGAACTGATATCAGACTTGCAGGAACAGGGTACTTATATACCGGATGCGTTCGCAGAAGGAATAAACAGAAATAAGTATATTATTGCAGATACAATGAGGGAAGTGATTAAAGGCACCGTAGAAACCGGTAATATACAGATTGCTATGAAGCTATCTTCGACACATGTATCTTCTGACATAGCAAGTATGGGAAAGGCGGGATGGGCGGAATCGTATACGGCACACGCTGACGGCGGTATTTTTACTAGACCGCATTTGGGATGGATTGCGGAGGCTGGATATCCGGAGGCGGCTATTCCCATTGACGGTTCCCGAAATGCAATCGATTTGTGGTTAAAGACGGGTGAACTGCTGGGGATGGATGGGCTGACAGGAGGGGCGGAGCCGCTTGCAAAAGGAATTGAAGAGGCAGCCTATGAAGCCATGGAGAGTACAGATGTACATATAAATTACAATTCCACAGTACAGTTTTACGGCGGTACACCATCACAGGAAGATATCGAGAATGCACTGGAAAACAGTTATGAAGAGTTTGAGCGGAATATGCAGAAGTGGCAGACGAATAACAGGCGAAAGAATTTCTATTAGTAAAAATGTAGTGAAGAATTTTCACAGCACAATCCAAGTATTTTTTAAGCTGGGGGTTTAGTTTGTGGAAGTTTGAATGGTGAACAACTGTTCTGTATAGTTAAAAATAGCCAGTACAAAAAGGTTATTGCACTGGCTGAAAAAGAAATTAGTGTGATTCTATTTCTTGATAAGCTGAAAGAATTTCTGAGGCATACGCGTTATTGTATAAAACCGCAGTCAATATCTTCGGTTTGTTCATATCAAGAATTACATCAAGAATACATTCGCCGGAGGGGTCAAGAAAACGGATGGATATGATATCGTAAGGAATCGAATCTTCTACATAGGCGACAGTTCCCAAGGAAGTTGATAAATCCTTCAATATTTCGGCAATCCCTTCGTTAGTAATCGGATAGGTGTTACCGGCAATACACTGTAAATATTTTTGATTAGTATCAGAGAGAAGAATACTGTCGTCGCCAAAGGATGTATTAATCCATGTGGTAGTTGCTATGTCGATTGTTTCTCCCGTAATTTGTTCAGTTTGTGCATCAAGCAATTCCTCATTTTGATCTGACAGGCTTTGGTTCTCAGCAGATAATGATTCAATTTCGGCTTTCAATTTGGTATTTTCCGCAACAACGGCTGCATAATCTTCCGAGGAGATACTACTGCCACAGGAAGATAAGAGCAATAGAGAGGTAATAGTTAGTGCATACATTATTTTTTTCATGAGCAACAGTCCTTTCGTTTGTAGTTTGGATATAAATATAGTTCGATTATAAATGAAGGACAATATTTGTACAATAAGAAATTACGAAAATGTGAGTTTTATTATTCCGAGTGTGGTACGTAGAGTCGAGAGGAAATTTAAGATTTATAGAGAAATTATTGTTTCCCACTTATAGATATGATATTATTTGTCACATGGGAAACCATAGAGCCGGGCGGCTACCCTCTTTAAGGAGGGGCGAACCCTCCAGACGAAAGAAAGGAGGGCGTTGCTGATGATGATTACATATGCTGACTTAGTTCAGACTGGGATATTCATTATTGCCCTTATTGGATTGTGTTACACAATTTTTAAGGGAAAACGACAATAGCCGCCACTACCAGCCATAGTGACGGCTAACGTAAAACGTTAGTTTAGTATTATGAGGGTAGCCGCTTCTATGGCTTTCCCTTTTTATAGTATCAATATAACATATGCAGTGTAGGCTTTCAAGTATTTTTTAGGTAAGCGGTTTAGCTAGTGGAAGTTGCACCGGTGCAACCACTTGTATAAGAGTGTACCGAACTCAAGAAAGAGATCGGTAAAATAAGGATGAATTTGAAACACCTTAATGAGCGGATACCGGTTTCCGGTATTACATACACGGTCAATAATTCCTATAAGAATCTGAGCATAGAAAGAAAATGATAAATTTTAGAAAAGATGAACGGATGTAGCCTTATTGGATTGTGTTACACAAGAAAAATTTTTGCCGGGAATATTGCAATCAAAATTTACATATGCTATAATGCCAACAGGCAAAAAGCAGTAATAAGTCCATTCGGACAAAGAACGAATCCTTGAACTGTAATAGCGTACAGTTCAAGGATTCTTCTTTTCTTTTATAGTGGCAAAGCACCCACTAGGCTATTTGTTGTCCTTATCGGTTCTGTCAAGCCATTTGCAGATGAGGTGGCAAACTTATTACGCCTGTATTTTGGAAAGAAGTGCGTCTTGTAATACCTGGGAAAAGTTTACGCCCATAGAAATAGCGCGGTCATTCAGCCATGATGGTATCGTTAAAGTTTTTTTAACCGCTTTTGTGTCCTTATACTGGTTAATATTGCAGGATACAAGCGTTGTAAATCCATCATCTGGGCTATAGGCTGAAATATCAGACGGAGCGGCAATACTGTCACCATGTTCCAATAAGGTCAAAAGATAGCCAGTAAGGGCCTCCTGTGCCATTTCCATAGTTTCGGGAATGGTGGAGCCGCTGCTGTAACAGCCTTTTAAGT